>JBMHCK010000169.1:0-13099 GCA_049889955.1 Puniceispirillaceae bacterium (SeqCode) | reverse complement strand
CCAAATTGGCGGGCATTAAACAGATTACAGGCCTGGCAGGGGCGGGGAGCGATAGATGGCTGGTGGATAAGCTGTTATCTGCTGATGCTGGCGGGGATCGCCGGTCAGCCTGGGGCCATCGCCCCTTTATCGCAGCAATGGATGCCTATCTAGCAGAGCGCGGTCTGGATTTTGAGGGTCCGCCTCCGATTGTGCCGGCAGCAGATGATACGGCCGCTATTCAACGCCTGTTCGCCGATTTCCCGCGCCCGTGGATTATCACCAATTTATTTACACAAGATATTAATCGGTGTTGGCCGCAAACAGCCGCCATGCAAAGATTGTCTGATGCCCAGGCCCGGCATGGCGGCACTATTTTTATCAGCTCTGGCGAAGACGCACGGCACTGGTATCAACCCTTTCTACAGGAATGGCCAACAACCCACCGCGCGCCTGTTATGTTGCCTGATCATCATCTTAGCCTTGCGCGCACTATCGCTCTTTATCATCTAGCTGATATCTATGTCGGGATTGACAGCTTTACCGCTAATCTGGCGCTAAATTGCGATTTGCCTGCCCTTATCCTGTTTGGCAAGCTGGCAGATGCGCTGTCTTATCGCCCGCATGTGGTTGGGCTAGCGCCGGAACAGGGGAAAAAACTTGACAGTCTATCGGCAGATCTCTTTGCTGAAAGGGTGTCAGAGACATTTGCTCTGTCGCCCTCACAAACCGTACACAGGATAACAGGATGAAACTTTTTTCTGCTGGCCCGTCACCCTTTGGTCGCAAGGTTAAAATCGCGTTACATGTATTGTCTCTCATGCAGGATGTTGAGGTGGTGGCGACCGATACAAGCCAGCCAGATTCTGAAAATAGAAAACAAAATCCCTTGGGAAAAATCCCGACATTGATTGCGGATGGCAAGGCGATTTATGACAGCCGCGTTATTCTGGAGCATTTGGATAATCAGGCAGGTGGCGGGAAATTATTTCCCGAAGATGGGCCAGGTCGCACAGATATGCTGGTACAGGCCGCCCTGGCTGATGGCATGATGGATGCAGGTATTTTAATTGTCTATGAAAACCGTATGCGCCCTGAAGGGATGCAAGTTGCCTCTATTTTGGAATATCAGCGCGGTAAGATAGAGCGCAGCTTACAGGCTCTGGAGGCGCAATCTCTGGTCTATAATAATGGCGCGATGCCGAATGCAGCGGAAATTGGCCTGGCCTGTGTGATTGATTATCTGGATCTACGCGCGATTATGGACTGGCGCGCCCATGCCCCCTCTATGCAGGGCTTTATGACTGCCTTTGCCGCATCGGTGCCTGGCTATCATGACACCTTGCCAGAGGGGATTCCAGACGCGCCCTGGCGGCAACAATAAGCACCTCTGGCCAAGCACGCCAAAGGGTTTTTTCAAACAATATCAGGGTAGGGGCAAATTCCTGTTCTATCTGCGGGGCTTGTTCTAGTTACTTTGGCTGTTCTATTGGCTGGTCAGGTCTACAGATGAAGGCCGGCTAGCCGCAGCAAGAGGGCGTCTTGCCAGAGAAAGCAAGGGCGGGATCATAAATAAGGTTGCTACCGTTGACAGGGCCAGCCCGCCAAACACCACCGTGCCAATGCCGCGATACAGCTCTGAGCCTGCCCCTGAAAACACCACCAGCGGGATTAGCCCAAATAACGAGGTTAGCGTAGACATAAAAATGGGCCGAATACGGTTGCTGGTCGCCTCTAATATGGCTTCATCTACAGACATATTATCTTCACGAATATGCAGGCTGGTCTGTTCAATCATCAAAATCGCGTTATTTACCACAACCCCGGTTAAGATCACAAAACCCAGCATGGTCAGCATATCCAGAGGCTGGCGAATAAACTGGTTCAGGATAGCCAGACAGGCGATGCCGCCCGCGCTGGCAACAGGAATAACCATTAAAATAATCGCTGGCAGGATAAAGCTGCGAAGTAAAATCACCATCAGCAGGAAAATAACTGCAATAGCAGCCAGCACATTTGTTTGCATCGCTGACCAGGTTCGGGCCAATTCGCTGGCCGCACCGCGCACCGAAATCTGTACATTTTTTTCTGCAGCCAAAGGTGCAATTTGTGGCAGAATTTCTTGCTCAATCTTCTGAATAGCAGCCTCCAGAGGCAGGCTTTCATCTGGCCGCAATTGCAAAGAACGTGCTTGATTGCCGCCCAGACGCCGAATTTGCTGTGGGGCGCTGACAAAACTTATACGGGCCAGCTGCCCTGCAGACACAACCTCGCCAGAAGGGGTGATAATAGGCAGATTTTCAAGGTCAGAAACCGATAGCTTGCCAGCTTGCTGGCCAGCGAGGGTTAAATCAATTAATTCGCCATCAAATGGAATTTGGGTAACCCGCATACCATCATTAAAGATATCTACCGCCTGTGCAAAGCTTTGCATCGACATCCCGGCAGCGGCCAGCTTGGCTGGATCAGGCGATAGCTGGATTTGCGGGGTACCTGTGTTCAAACTAGGGCGCACCCTGATCTGATTGCCCTCACGGCGCGGAAAGGCCCGCGATAATGCTCCGTTCAGCGCTTTGGTAACGGTGCCGATATTCTCCTGTGATGCGCCAGTTACATCCAGGCTGATAGAGCGTGAACCGCCCACAGAACGACCAAATAGCGAGGCCTGGCGTACAAAGGCACGGGCGCCTGGCTCTGAAAATACTGGACGGGTTAGAACAGATTTTAATTCATTTACGCGCCCTGGCTCGGCAGAGGAAGCCCCGGCAAACGCCCCGCCAGCAAAGGCAACAAAAAAGAAACGCGAGATTTCAGGTGGGCCATCTTCGGTTGTTTGCCCCTCCCATAAGGGACGCGCTGTATCTTCCATCTTTCCGGCAATGCGCTTGGTTTCTTCCATAGAATAGCCAGGTGGCACAATGATAGAGCCAAAAACAAAATTGGCATTACCATCTGGCAGGTAATCCAGCTGCGGCATAAAGCGCCATGTGGATAGACCAGCGGTAGATATCATAAGTACCACCAGCATAGCGCCCAGCATTCGGCGTTTGATTGCTATGCGGGCATAAACAAGTATCCCCTGTTTAAACCGGCTGGCAAGGCTGTCCAGAATGGGAATGCGGCGCACCTGTCTGGTGGCAATGCGGTCATTGCGAAGGAGCAGGGCAGACAGGCTAGGGATAAGGGTGGTAGAGACCAGAACCGAAATCAGTACCGAAACCGATATCGCTACCCCAATATCGCGGAATAGCTGGCCAACGGGTAATTTCAGCATAATGACCGGCACAAAAACCACAACGGTGGTAAGCGCAGATCCCAAAATCGGGGCCCAAACTTGGCGCGCGCCATGAAAGGCAGCTTGCGGGGCGCTAAACCCTCTTTGACGAAGGCGATAGATATTCTCTTGCGAGACAATCGACGCATCCACCACCATTCCTACCGCAAAGGCAAGGCCAGCAAGAGAAATCACATTAATGGACATGCCCAGCCCGGCCATCGCAACAAAAGTGCCGATAACCGAAGTTGGTATCGCCATAAAAATAATAAAGGTCGGGGCAAAAGATCTTAAAAACAAGACCAGAATAGTCAAGGCCAGCAAACCACCAACCCAGATATTTTGCTTTACCAGATCAATAGCCGAGGCAATATAGTCTGTCTCATCATAGACCACCCGCAAATTCAGGCCGCGCGGTTGCAATGTCTCGCTATTCAGCGTGTCTATCACGCCGCGCAATGTTGTCATGGTTTCCACAACATTACTGTTTTGTTCACGCAAGGCATTCAGGATCACCGCATCCTTGCCATTTAGGCGGCGAAAGCTGGTGCGTTTTTTGGTGACCAGACGAATAGTGGCAATATCGGATAATAATACTGGTACCAGCTGGCCACTGGCGGTTAAATCATTGCGAACAACAATCTGCCCGGCAGTCTGGGGGGTAAATAAATTAGCTTGCGTGCGAACGGTATAGGTACGTTTGCCGCGATCGATTGTACCAACAGACAGCGTCGCAGAGGCCTGTCTTAGGGCTTGCAACACTTGTGGCAGACCAAGATTATAGCGGATCAGATCATTTGGGTTAATCTCTACCCGCATTTCCCGGCGGCCACCACCATAAAGGAAAATCTCGGCAACGCCAGTGACTCTCTCAAGCGGGGCAATAATGCCATCTTCCAGAAAATTTCCCAGCTTTTCAACGTCAATATCGCTATCTTGTGTGGCGGTAAGGGCAAGCCGGGCAATCGGGCTATCATCCGAGTTTGAGGTGCGAACCTGCGGGGCAGAGGCCTCATCTGGCAAATCTGTGATGCCCGATAGTTCGGATAACAGCATCGTCAGCGCCTTGTCCATATCGGTGCCGACCCCATAGGTCAGGGTAACGCGCGCGCGCCCTGTATCCGAGCGTGAGGCGATATCTTCCACCCCGCTAAGTCCGGATAATTCTGTTTCCAGCCGCGAGACAATCTCTCTATCGACATCTTCAGGAGACGCGCCAGACCAGGACATCCGCACCTGTAAAATTGGTTTTTCGATATCCGGGCTCATCTGAATGGGAATAATCTGGGACGAGACAATACCAAACATAACCGTCAGGATCATCATCGCCATAACCGCGACGGGACGTTCGATAGCAAACTTAATCAAGCTGTTCATAACTTATATCTACTCTTTAGCTGGTTTGCCTGTTGGTCTGGCACCGGGTTTCTGCCCTTTTTTAGCGCCGCCACCTTTGCGCCCGCCGCCTGTGGCTATCTCACTGCCATCACTTAAAATCTCATTGCCTTTGGTGATCACGCTCTCGCCAACGCGGACACCATCCAGTATCACTACTCTGTCCTGTACCACACCGCCCAGGGTGACAATGCGCTGCTCGGCACGGCCCTGATTGGCAACAAACACAACATAACCGCCATTTACCGGTACCAGCGCATCTTGCGAAATGGTGATCAGCTTTTCAGGGGCGCTGGTTGGAATCCGCAAATTCAGCGCGGTATTTTCCGCCTGTGCCAGAGCTGGCAACCCGTCCACAGGAATAAACCTTACCGGGCGGGTGCTGGTGCGGCTGTTCTGGGTTGGCAATATTGCCCGTAATTTCAGCTGGATAGGAACATTATCGGCAATCGCGATGCTGGAAGCGGTTTCTATTTCTGCCTCTATCACATCGGCAGAAGATAAAAAGCGAATATAGTCAGCCGGGATATCTGCCTCTACCTCAAAGCCTGTATCGGTGCGGATACGGGCGATTTCCTCACCTTCATGCATATATAGGGCATTTGCCTCTGCCAGTTTAAAGATTTGCCCCTGTACCGGGCTATTAATTACGGCCTTGGCCAGCTCGTCTTGTAACTCTTTTATCTGTACTCCCAGCCGTTCTGCATTCAGCATCGCGGTATCGCGTTGCGTGCGAAGCTGGGCGCGTGCCCGGTCCCGAAGTAAATTTTGTTCACGGGCGGCCAGAAAGGCGGATTTGGTTGTATCAAAGGCTTCGGATGAAATGGTCTGGCTTGCTCGTAATTTCTCGGCTCGGTCCAATTTAGCAGCCAGTAGGGTCAGCTTTTCTTCGGCAACTCGGCCCAGCTGTTCTTCTAAATCTATATCTTCGGTTAATTGGCGGATACGGGTTTCCGTTTCCTGTTTTTGCAATTCCAGCAAGCGTAGTTGATAGCTTAATTTTGTGCTGTCCTGCTCTGCCAGCTTTTCGCCCTTGGTAACGATATCACCAATACGCACCCCGGTTAGGCGAACCGTGCCAGCTGCCGGGGCGGTGACAATTTCCATTATACCTGTTTTTACCCGGCCCTGTATCTGGGTTTGTGGTGCCACGCGCTGCTGGGTGGCTTTTTGGGTTTCTACCTTGGCACTGCGCCCATAGGATTGCGCGTTGGCAATATCCATAGTCGCGGCGCTGATAGCTATCCAAATTCCCGATAGTATCAAGGCGGTGCCTGTCTTTGTTAACGCTGGCATCTCGATCATTCTGGACATGATATGCGCTCTCCAACCGTTGCGGTGCATAAAAACCCTAAACCCTTAAAAGAAAACAGGCCGGAAAAGAGAATAGAGCCGGCTAATCTCTTTTATATTATATACGTGATTAAATCATCAAAAGCACAGTTTCGGTATGTTTTTTTGCAACAGAAAACAGGCAAAAACAAAGCCCCTTTCCAAATGGAAAGAGGCCTGGCTTACAGTGCTATCCAAAAAATAAATCGGCTCTTTAAACGGAGGGAGGAAAGTTTAGAGCCGCGTGATATTTAGGCAGCATTATTGTTGTTGTTTGACCAATCGCGCACATAATCAGAGATTTCGCTGCGTGTCAGGCCAATGTCGGCAAGCGTTTTGTCATCAAGCCGGTTCAGCGCGCTTACGCCGCCTGAGAATTCTAACCACTTACGGAAGCGGCCAAAGATGGTTGGGGTGTTGTCGTTTACAGCTTTCTTTTCTTTTGCCATTGCTGAATTCCTTTTCACAAGAATGTTTGAATGTTGAGTGTTCTATCCAACAGGACAATACATTCCACCCATGTCGCGCATCGTTATTATTTTTGTTATTTCTGTGCGCTTGTTATATAAGTCATATATGCTGACCTATAATAAAAGTAAAGTGTTGTTTTTAAATAAATTTAAATTTTTTATTTTCGTAATTTTTTAACCTTAATTGTAGTATCCTGTCGGGAAATATTCAAAAAAACAGTTGCGATTGAAAGAAAATGATCAAGGGGATAGTAAAACCGCTTTGCACACTTTCAGATAGGCACATTACCGATTATGCTGGTGGGGGCGAGTCGGGGTTTAAACCGAAAACAAGGCAGGTTTGGCGGGCTGGCCGGATAAAATTAGACCCAAATTTTAACGCTGGATAAAATACTATCCATGAAAAATAGTTGCGCTGACAATTCGAGACAGAGAAAGCCAAGACGTGTCTGCATCCACCTATACCAGCTATGCCTTTATTTGCCGTTCTTGTCTGGCGTCAGGCTATCTGGGGGCGCAGACAAAGCCTGAGAGCTGTTTGGAATGTGGTGGCGGGCCGCTTATTGTGCATGATGCGTTATTTGATCTATCGCTGGCGCATATTGATTGTGATGCGTTTTACTGTTCGGTTGAAAAACGAGATAATCCGGAATTACAGGACCAACCGGTAATTGTTGGCGGCGGCGAGCGCGGGGTAGTGGCGGCGGCCTGTTATGTGGCGCGGCGTTATGGCATCCGCTCGGCAATGCCAAGCTGGCAGGCAAAGCGCGCCTGTCCATCGCTGGTTGTTATCAAGCCCAGAATGGCCCATTATCAAAAAATCGGCCGCCAAATTCGGGAAATGATGCAGAGGCTGACCCCGCTGGTTCAGCCGCTATCCATAGATGAGGCCTTTCTGGATCTGGCTGGAACGCAAAAGCTGCATAATGCCCCGCCCGCATTATCGCTGGCACGCTTGCAAAGACAGATAAAACAAGAGTTGGGGCTGACGGTTTCGGTAGGGCTGGCGGCTAATAAATCCATGGCAAAGATCGCGTCCGATCAGGATAAGCCAAATGGGTTTTATGTTATTGGCGCAGCAGAGGCAAAATCCTGGTTAGCACCGCGTCCAGCCAGCTTGCTGTTTGGGCTGGGAAAATCGCAAATCGCCAAATTAAAGGCTGCTGGCATTGTCACATGCGGGGATATTGCCAGCATGCCCGAAGGCCAGCAACGCACATTGCTCGGCTCGGACGCCTTTCGATTGGTCAATCTTGCTAGCGGTATTGACCCCCGTGCGGTAGTGCCGCGAAGCCAGGCAAAATCTATTTCCTCAGAGACAACTTTTGACAAGAATTTGTCAGATTATGAGGCGCTGGCTGCGATTGCAGAAACCCTGTCCAGCAAGGTATCGCGGCAGTTAAAACACCAGCAGCGCGCCGCGATAAGGGTAACGCTAAAGCTGAAATTTGCTACCCACCGCCTGATTACCCGCTCGCGCACACTGCCAGGGCCGACACAGATGCAGCATGATATTTTTGCCGCCGCCAGCCAGCTATTGCGCGCTGAAACCGGCAAAGGGCAATCCTATCGCCTGCTTGGTGTTGGGGTAGAGCTGGATGCGCTGCAAAGATCAGCTGCTGAACCCGCCCCTGCCAGCCTGCTTGACCTTGTCGATGAGGAGCGGCAGAAGAAAAACAAGCTTGAGGCAGCGATAGACCAGATACAGGAAAAGCTGGGACAGGATATGGTGAAAACAGGTCGGCATCTGAAAAAACCTGAAAATTGAAATGGCCTTCGAATTGGACTACAAAATGGACTACAAAATGGATAGACAAAGTCATTTACCCCTGTGTCTATCCAAAATAGGGTTAACATGTCACATAAAGGAGTGGTTTTTTGTCTAATTCTCCTGCTGGCCCTCTTGGCAGCCCTGTCGATATTGAATTGCCGCTATTTTTTTATGGCACCTTAAAAGCAGCCGAAATACGCGAGGCGGTTCTTGGCTATAATGTGCCAGACCAACAGCTTGAGCCGGCCCGGCTATTTGGCTTTCAGGTGCGCCGCGTGGCTGGTGCCTTTTATCCCATGCTCATAGAGGCGGCAGCAGATGCAGTTGTTGATGGGGTGATCATGACGGTGACAAGCCGCCAGGATTTAGACAGGCTGGACAGATTTGAGGGGTCTGATTACCGGCGGGTTGAGGCGTCGGCTATTTGTGCAGATAGCCCGCGCATGATACAGATTTATCAGCCTGCACCGCACCTGCAAGCAGCAGAATTATGGGATTTTCAGCGCTGGTATGAAACCGATCTTGATAATTTTCTGGCACAGGATTTTGACCTTGATGGGGTGCGCAGGCCCTAGCGTTATTATCAACTCACCTGTCATTTTTTGGTCAGTGTTTTTTGAATAATATTTGGGGCGAGCAAAATATTTTTGAAGTTCGGTAAAGGTTAAAATTTTATGGATTTATCTCTTGCATCTGTGTTGGCTGCGCTTTCTATCCAAACCGATAATATGGCTGTCTTTTGGCTGGTAGCAGGCTTGTCTGTATTCAGTGTTGCGGTCTCTAAATCCGGATTTGGTGGGGCCATGGGTGCGCTTGCGGCCCCGTTAATGCTGACGGTTCTGCCAGCTAAAACAGCGCTAGCGGTGCTGTTGCCTTTATTTTTGGTAACTGATTTTTGGACTGTCTATATCTGGCGCGGCTACACCGTCAAACGTCTGCTTGGCTGGATGGTGGTTATGGGCATAGCAGGGCAAATTCTGGGCTGGATGGTTATCAGCTATATTGATGATCAGACGCTAAAGGCCTGTATTGGCGGGCTGGCCCTTTTTATGGGCGTGCGCTATTGGTACCGGGTTTACAAGCCTGCACTTGGCGAGGTGGCAGCGCATGTCAAAAAAACCATGCGTAAACGGTTTCGTGAGCGAGCTGTTATCTGGTGCAGCCTGTCTGGTTTTTCCAGCTTTATCTCGCTGACAGGCGGTATTCCTGTTCAGGTATATATGTTGCCTATGGCGGTGCATCGGTTTTTCTTTGTTGGCACACTGGCCTGGTATTTTTTGCTGATTAATCTGGCAAAGCTGCCCTTTTTCCTGGATTTGGAACTCTTTACCACGGGCAGTCTTGTTACCAGCGCCATGCTGCTGCCGATTATTCCGATTGGCGTTATTTTTGGCAAATGGCTGGTACGGCGGATAAATGACCGAATTTTTTATCATATTGCCCATTTTTTTCTGATAATACTTGGGCTGAGGCTGGTATATACCTCGCTGTAATCATCCCTCCCTATCATCGGGATATGTCTGTAAGTTTTTTCAAGAGGGCTGTTCATTGAAACGTTGGCGTCATTTATTGATTGCGATTGCTACCGTGCCGGCTATTGGCATTTATGCGGTATTATGCCTGTTTTTGGCGGATTATTTAACCGGTATGCATTGGCTGTTAGATAGTCTTTTTTATCTGATTGCCGGGCTGGCATGGTTGTATCCGGCAAGCTTTGTGATCAGCTGGCTGGCGCGTCACGAAGCTGGATAAACATCGCGTCTGTCCAGCCTGTAAAAAGGTTTGTGATTTTTACCGGTTTGTTGCTTGATCTTTGGAACAGTTTCTGTCGATATTCAAATAAATAGACCTCATGGCTTGCCTAAGGTTAGGGGTGCAAAATAGGGGCGATAAAATTGCGCGTCTTGAAGCTGTTTTGCAACAGGGGAAATTACTAGCGATCGGAAGGTCAGCGTGAAACGCTACTCAGCTTTAAGTATCTTGAAAGAAGGGCTGTCTGGTCATCAGGGCTGGCAACCAGCCTGGCGCGATGCCGCTCCCAAAGCTGCTTATGATGTGATCATTATTGGTGGGGGCGGACATGGGTTGGCTGCCGCTTACTATCTGGCAAGCTTGCATGGCATTACCAATGTTGCGGTGGTGGAGAAGGGCTGGATTGGTGGCGGTAATTCTGGCCGTAATACCACTATTGTTCGCTCAAACTACTCTATTGAGGGTAATACCGCTTTTTACGAACATTCATTGAAATTATGGGAAGGGCTTTCCCAAGAGCTGAATTACAATGTGATGTTCAGCCAGCGCGGCCACTTAAATCTGTTTTTTACCCCCGCACAGCGCGATGCATTAGCCAGACGCTATAATATCATGCGGTTGAATGGCATTGATGGAGAGTTTTTAAGCCGTGATCAGGTGCAAAAAATGGTCCCGCATCTGAATTATGCAGAAGATTCACGGTTTCCGATTATGGGCGGCTTTTTGCAGCCGCGTGCCGGTACCGCCCGCCATGATGCGGTAAATTGGGGCTATGCCAGAGCAGCGTCTGCGTTAGGCGTGGATATCATCCAGAATTGTGAGGTGAGAGGCTTTATCCATCAGGGCGGCAAGATAATGGGTGTGGAGACCAGTCGCGGGGAAATACGGGCTGAAAAAATAGGGATGGCGGTGGCCGGCTCAACCTCGCTTTTGGCAGCGATGGCGGGACTTTGCAAATTGCCGATAGAAAGCCACAAGCTGCAGGCCTTTGTCTCAGAGCCTATCAAGCCATTTCTGGATACGGTTGTGGTATATTCTGCCTATCATGGTCATTTTTATATCAGCCAGTCTGACAAGGGCGGAATGGTGTTTGGCGGTGATCTGGATGGCTATAATTCCTATGCCCAGCGCGGCAATCTGCCAATCTATCAGGATGTAGCGGGATGTGCGATGAATGTAATGCCGGCATTAGGGCGGGTGAAAATCCTGCGGCAATGGGCGGGTATTATGGATATGTCGATGGATGGCTCTCCTTTCATCACGAAAACAGATATTGAGGGTTTGTATCTGAACGCTGGTTGGTGTTATGGCGGATTCAAGGCGATACCGGGATCCGGCTGGTGTTTTGCCCATACCATTGCCGAGGACGCGCCGCATGAAATTAACAGCCTTTTGACGTTGGACCGTTTCCGCGAGGGTCGGCAAATAGACGAATCCGGACATGGCCCCTTTCCAAAGGCGCATTAAAACAGACAGGGTATCTGAAATGATAAAGCAGCAACGATATATCCAGACGGGCGAGGGCGATGCTAAGAATTGAGTGTCCATTTTGCGGGTTGCGAAATCATCATGAATTCACCTATCTCGAAGATGGCAGCATCACCATGCCTGATATCACCATGCCGGGTTCAGGAAACATGCAGGAAAAAGCATGGTATGAGGCGGTGTTTTTGCGGGAAAATCCGCGCGGACCACATATAGAAGACTGGCATCATACACAAGGGTGCCGGATGGTGGTTCGGGTACAGCGTGATACCGCCACCCATAAAATCCTGTCGGTTGAACCTGCGCATCCAGGGTATAAAAAAACACCTGTATCAAAGGCCGCCCCAAGCCGCAAAGCCGCTGTAAGGAAATCTGGCAAGGTAGGGGCAAGCTGATGGGCGCATTCAGGCTGAAAAAAGGCGGAAGGATAAACCGGAACAAGCCAGTCTCGTTTCGGTTTAATGGCCGCCAGCTAACCGGCTTTGAGGGGGATACGATTGCCTCTGCGCTGTTGGCAAATAATGTGCGCCAGGTCGGACGAAGCTTTAAATACCATCGTCTGCGCGGGGTGATGTCGGCAGGCCCGGAAGAGGGCGGCGCGTTATTTAACGTTAATGATGGTGCCAAACGGATTGCCAATGTCAAAGGTACAATGGCTGAATTGCGCCAGGATATCCAGGTCAGGGCCCAGAATGCCTATCCAACTATTGGCTTTGATATTGGCGCGATAAATGGGCTGTTTGCGCCATTCCTGAGCGCAGGTTTTTATTACAAAACCTTTATGGGACCAGCACGTAGCACCTCTTTCTGGATGTTCTGCGAGCGCTTTATTCGCAAGGCGGCTGGACTGGGCAAAGCTTCGCGCCAGCCAGATCCCGATAGTTATGATATCGCCTATTCCTTCTGTGATGTTCTGGTCATAGGGGCAGGGCCAGCGGGTCTGCATGCCGCAGCGGAGCTGGCAGAGCAGGGACATAAACTGCTGCTGGTTGACCAGGATTTTGAGGCAGGCGGCAGTTATCTGACTAGTGGTGAGGCCAGCGATATTGCCCTGCGGGATGCTGCGCTAAAACGGTTTGAAAAAGCTGGTGGCAAGCTTATGCTGCGGGCTACGGCCTTTGGGTTATATGATGGGCTGGTAACAGGGGTGCTGGAACGCCGGACCGATCATTTGCATAACCCTGATCCCCATAGCCCGCGTGAAATAACCCATATTGTTCATCCCCGTCAGATTGTCTTGGCCACAGGGGCGGCTGAGAGAGGGCTTACTTTTGGCAATAATGATCGGCCCGGTGTTATGCTGGCAGGGGCATTGCGGGCCTATGCCTGTCGCTATGGGGTGATGGCCGGTAAATCGGCTGTTCTGGCGACCTGTCATGATAGCACCTATGAGGATGCGATTGCCCTGGCCAGGCTGGGTATGGAAATCACGCTGATTGATGCCCGCAACCGTAAAAGCCGCCGCCTGAGAGATGCACAGGCCGCTGGTATTGTTGTTCTGAATGGCAAGGTTCCGGTAAATGTAGCTGGCAGCAAGGCGGTAGCCGCCCTTGAGGTGGCAGATATTGATGAAGCTGGCAATGTTGGCACGATGACCACCTTGATCGGGTGCGAGATTGTCGGCATGTCCGGAGGCTATTC
>JBMHCK010000168.1:0-7267 GCA_049889955.1 Puniceispirillaceae bacterium (SeqCode) | reverse complement strand
ATTGATTGCGCGGTTAGCCGAACTAAACCCATCTTTATATCATCGTGATCTGGAACAGCTGGTAAATACGGTCTTTGAGACGATTTCAGAAGCCCTTGAGCGCGGGGACCGTGTTGAGCTTCGCGGCTTTGGTGCCTTTTCTCTTCGTGAACGCAAAGCCCGTATTGGCCGCAACCCGCGTACTGGCGAATCAGTAAATGTGGCGGCAAAAACCATCCCGTTTTTCAAAATGGGCAAGGGGATGCGCGAACGTCTGAACAAATCCTGACGCCCGATATCTCGCCTATTGTGGTTCATGCGATAGATGCCTAGCGCTTTTACCAACAGGAACGCAAATTATGCGCCTTCTTAAACGCCTTGCGACTTTTTGTATATTTGTTCTGGCTTGCGGGCTTATTGCGGCCTTCGTTGTTGTGAATAATGCGCCTGCATCTGTTTATCTATGGCCATCTAATCTGACGATTACCGCCGAAATTTGGGTATTTATTCTAGGCGCATTTGCCGTTGGCATGTTGGTAGGGGGCCTGTTTATCTGGGCCAGCGTGATTGGTTTGCGCGCCCGACTATGGGCCCGGGATCGCCAATTAGCCAGTCTTACCGCTGCTCTGCAAGAAGCAGAAAAGCGTTCAGATGAGCAGATGATAACCGCGCCACCCGAACAAAGATAAAACAGGAAACCCGCTTATTCACTTGTCAAAGATATGCGCTATATTTATCAAAAATGCGGATATTTTTATGGGAATTCGACGCCATGACAGCGACCAGCACTTCGGTGAAAATCTGCGGCATTTCTACCTTTGATATTTATCGCCATTGTGCCGAAGTTGGGGTGGACTGGATTGGCATGGTATTTTATGCCCGCTCGCCGCGCCATCTGGAAATTGACCAGGCAGCGGCACTGGCAGCACAGGCTGACAAGGAAATCGCGCGCCCCGCACGCCCAGGGCGCATCGCGCTGGTAGTAGATGCCGATGATGACAGCCTGAGCGCGATAATCGAACAGGTACGCCCGGATATGCTGCAATTACATGGGCATGAGCCGCCTGCCCGCATTGCCGACATAAAACAGCGTTTTGGATTGCCGGTGATGCCGGTTGTCACCGTTTCCAGCGCGCAGGATATTCAACAGGCCGGGGCGGTAACCGAACTGGCAGACTGGATTCTGTTTGATGCCCAGCCCAGCCCGGATAGTGATGGCCTGCCTGGCGGAACAGGCTCTTCGTTTGACTGGTCTTATCTGGCTGATTTCAAAAGCAGCACCCCCTGGATGCTGGCGGGCGGGTTAAATGCCGGGAATGTTGCCAACGCCATCCAGATTACACATGCCCCATGCGTGGATATTTCTTCTGGTGTGGAAAAAAAGCGCGGTGAAAAGTCAAAAACTGCAATCTCTGCCTTTGTACATGCGGCAAAACTCAGGTAAACTGCCGGACAGATCGGCAAGATAATGCGTGTTAAAGACGACAAGGAAACTGCAGCTATGGGTGACAAGGCTCCTAATTCATATCGTAATTTGCCAGATGACAAAGGTCGTTTTGGTATTCATGGTGGCAGGTTTGTTGCGGAAACGCTGATGCCGCTGATTCTGGATGTGGAAAAATCCTATTATGAAGCGCGCAAGGACCAGGCTTTCCTGTCTGAGCTGTTATATTACCAAAAACATTATATTGGCCGGCCCTCACCGCTATATTTTGCTGAGCGGATGACCGCCCATTTTGGCGGGGCAAAGCTGTATTTCAAGCGGGATGAGCTAAACCATACAGGCGCACATAAAATCAATAATGTTCTGGGTCAGGCCTTGCTGGCAAAAAAGATGGGCAAGACCAAAATCATTGCCGAGACAGGCGCAGGCCAGCATGGGGTTGCCACCGCAACCGCCTGTGCGCTGTTTAACCTGGAGTGCGAAGTATTTATGGGCGCAGAAGATGTGCGCCGGCAAAAGCCAAATGTGGACAGGATGCGCCTGTTAGGGGCGAAGGTTCATGCGGTAACCTCGGGGACCTCTACCCTAAAAGATGCGATGAATGAAGCCTTGCGCTATTGGGTTGCACATCCAGATACGCATTTTTACATTATCGGCACGGTTGCTGGCCCGCACCCCTATCCCGAAATGGTACGCGATTTCCAATCCGTTATTGGCTTAGAAGCAAGAGAACAAATGATCGAAGCCGAAGGCCGTCTGCCAGATGCGCTGATCGCCTGTATTGGTGGCGGTTCAAATGCGATGGGGCTGTTCCACCCTTTCCTGGATGATGAGGGCATAGAGATTTACGGTGTTGAGGCTGCCGGACATGGGCTGGATACAGATCAACATGCTGCCAGCCTGACAGGCGGCACGCCTGGCGTGTTGCATGGCAACCGTACCTATTTGCTGCAGACCAATGAAGGCCAGATTAAAGATGCCCATTCAATTTCTGCCGGGCTGGATTATCCGGGCATTGGGCCTGAACATTCCTGGTTGCATGATATTGGCCGGGTAAATTATGTCAGCGCCACCGATGAAGAAGCCTTGAAAATGTTCCAGCTTTGCTCCCGCCTTGAAGGGATAATTCCTGCGCTAGAGCCTTCCCATGCGCTAGCCTTTGCGTCCAAATTATTGCCAGAAATGGATCAGGACAAAATTGTGATACTGAATATGTGTGGCCGCGGCGATAAAGACCTGGAAGCGGTACTGCCTCTTCTGGACGAACGTGGGCTGCTGTAGGCGAAAAGGGATTTACCAATGACGAGTAGAATTTCACAATGCTTTGCTAATGCGGCGGCCAAAAATCGGGCGGTGTTAGGCGTGTTTGTTACCGCTGGCGACCCCGATGAAGCCACTTCTGCTAAATTGCTAGACAGTCTGGTTGAAAATGGCGCAGATTTTATTGAGCTGGGCATGCCCTTTTCTGATCCGATGGCCGATGGACCTGCTATTCAGGCGGCCAGTATTCGCGCCATTAAAGCGGGTATGACCTTGCAAAAAACCCTGGATATGGCAGCTGCCTTTCGGACACGTCATCCAGACACGCCGCTGATTTTAATGGGCTATTTTAACCCAATTTATATTTATGGCCAGCAAGCCTTTCTCGCTGCCGCCAAAGATGCTGGTGTGGATGGGCTGATCATTGTTGACCTTCCCCCTGAAGAAGATGACGAGTTATGTGATGCAGCGCGTGATGCGGGCCTCAGCTTTATCCGTCTGGTAACGCCGACCACCCTTGGCAGCCGTTTGCCAGTCGTGGTTAAAAAAGCAGGCGGATTTGTCTATTATGTGGCCATTGCCGGGATCACTGGTACGAAAAGCGCGGCTACAGATAGTATTAAATCTGCCTTTGTTCGCTTGCGTGAGGAAACTGACCTGCCCGCCGTGGCCGGTTTTGGTATCCGTTCAGCAGAACAGGCCGCAGAAGTTGCGGCAATCGCGGATGGCGTAGTGGTCGGCTCTGCGCTTGTACAAAAAATAGAAGATGCGGTAAACTCTGATAACATGGCTGATTTAACCCGCGATGTTGGCAGCTTCTGTGACAGCCTGAGCGCGGCGATGCAGCGCAAGTAACGCTTTTCAGAAAGGCGATATAGACGAATGAACTGGATTACAAATTCTGTTTTGCCAAAAATTAAGGCGCTGGTGCAATCTTCTGACGTACCAGAAAACCTCTGGGTCAAATGCCCCTCATGCAGCCAGATGCTGTTTCACAAGGATTATCAGGAAGCCTTTAATTGCTGTTCAACCTGTGGCCATCATACGCCATTAGCCCCAGAAGAACGGTTCAGATTACTATTTGATGAGAATAGCTATCAGACGTTGGAAGTCGCCATAAGCAGTGAAGATCCACTGAAATTCAAAGATAGCAAACGCTATCCTGACAGGCTGAAGGCAACCCGTGCCAAAACGGGCAGCCAGGATGCTATCGCTGTTGCCAAGGGCGAGATTGGCGGCAAGCCTGTGGTAATCGCAGCATTTGATTTCCGGTTTATGGGCGGGTCTATGGGCCGGACTGTTGGGGACGGGCTGTTACTGGCAGCCGATACCGCAGTGAGCGAAAAAGCAGCGCTTATTGTTGTACCCTCATCTGGCGGGGCGCGGATGCAAGAAGGCATTTTATCCTTGATGCAGCTGCCGCGCTCTATTCTGGCGGTAGAAAAACTGCGTGACGCCAAATTGCCCTATATTGTGTTGCTGACCCATCCAACCACAGGCGGGGTAACCGCCTCTTTTGCAATGCTTGGCGACATCCAGCTTGCCGAGCCTGGTGCGATTATCGGCTTTGCGGGTCGGCGCGTTATCGAAGAGACGGTTCGCGAAAAACTTCCAGATGATTTCCAGACCGCAGAATATCTGCAAGATCATGGTATGGTTGATATGGTGGTGCCGCGTTCAGAACAAAAACAGCAGATTAACGCCATTTTATCGATGCTGATGGACGCGCGCGCAGCCTAGTTTGCCTGCGAGCTGATCTGAAAAAAGCAAAGCATTTAACGCTATGGCCCCTTCCCAAACCGCATTGCAACTTGCCCTTGATCGGCTAACAAAACTGCATCCTAAATTAATCGATTTAGGGTTGGAGCGCACCCTTTCCCTAAGCCAGAAATGCGGCAGCCCGCATCAGCATCTGCCCCCTGTTATCCATATTGCTGGCACCAATGGCAAAGGGTCGGTTGGCGCCTTTCTGGCCAGCCTGTATAGGGCAGCAGGCTTGCGTGCCCATGTCTATAACTCGCCGCATCTATGCCGCTTTAACGAGCGTATCCGCCTGGCTGGCAAGCTGATTTCCGATGCAGAACTGGTAGCGATACTCAGCGAGATAGAACAAATTAATGATGGCGCGCCTGTCACCTTTTTTGAGAGTACGACCATAGCCGCTTTTCTGGCTTTCTCGCGCCATCCAGCAGATATTTTAATTTTGGAAACCGGGCTAGGCGGTAGATTTGACTCAACCAATATTGTAGAGGACAAAGCAGTATCTGTTTTAACCCCTATTGCCCGTGACCATGAACATTTCCTTGGCTCTGACATCACCCAAATTGCCGCACAGAAAGCTGGAATTATGCGCGCACATACGCCTAGCATCTGGGCCCGCCAAAGCCCGGAGGCGCGCAACGGCCTGGCAGATACGGCAGAAAAAATTGGGTGTGAAATCCTAGAGGAAGGTGTTGATTTTTCAGCCCAGCCACATGACGATTCCAGCTTTGATTTTATCTGGCGCGATCAGCAGATAAATATGCCCGCCCCATCGCTGATCGGCGGTCATCAATATCAGAATGCAGCCCTCGCTCTCGCAGCGATGAAAACCGCTAGCCCGCAGGCATTTTCTGCGCCAGCCTTTCAGGGGATAGCCGCGGCAAAATGGCCAGGGCGTATTCAGGAATTACAAAATGGCACCTTAAAAGACAGGCTGAAATCAGGGCGCAGAATATGGCTGGACGGCGCCCATAACGCACATGGCGCTACTGCCCTGGTTGAAACCTTGCGAGCGCTTAGCCCGGATAAATGGATGGTTATTTTTGGTGCTTTGGACACCAGACCAGCTGCGGCATTTCTATCTCAAATACAGCCGATAGCCGCCCATATTCATACCCTGACCATCGCAGATCAACTTGCCGCAATAGACGCAGAAATTCTCGCACAAACTGCTATAGAGCTGAATATTCCCGCCCAGCCTGTGGCTAGCCCAAATGCCGCCTTACAGGGAATAGAGGCGATGGCACCGCCAGATATGCCAGTGATTATCTGTGGCTCTTTATATCTGGCAGGGCAGATTTTAGCGGAAAACAATACCTTGCCAGACTAGCAACGTAATCAGGCCAGATGACCAGCTTAGACGCTGTCGCTGATCCATTGTTCAAGTGCAGATTTTGGCATAGCGCCAATTTTTTCCGCAACAACCTGACCGCCCTTGAAGATCAGCAAGGTCGGAATCCCGCGTACATTATAAGATTGCGGGGTGGCTGGATTTTCATCAATATTCAGCTTAGCAATGGTAATGTCACCGTTCATGCTATCCGCAATTTCTTCCAGAGCCGGGCCAATCGCCTTGCAAGGTCCACACCATTCTGCCCAGAAATCAACCAATACAGGCTTGTCTGCCTGTAGCACGTCTTTTTCAAAATCCCTATCTGTTGTGGTCAGCGTTGGCATGGTAGCGGCCTTTCTTAAAAATCCGATTATGGCGACAAAATAACTCTGCCTTTATCTGTTAAACATAGGCATTCGGCCTGTTCAGATCAAGACAAGCCAGCCAATTAAAGAGTGCAAAGACCGATATATCGGCAAAAACCCTAGCTATTTCCCTGTCCTTCCAGAAGTAAATCCAGCGCCTTTTTACGCGCTGATACAGGCACTTTCATAACCTGGACTGATTGTGTCCAAATTAACAGGCATTCAATCTCTCGGTCTGGATAAATCTGCCCAGCCAGCGCGCCATACAGGGCCATCTGGCGAAGATAGGCGGCCGGGATTTCCGGCGAGGAATCAGACGCGCTATCACTTGAGCTATCTGGTGGTAGGCCTGTTTTGAAATCAGCGATAACTATCCTGTCTTTTAATACCGCCATTCGGTCTATTTGCCCCTGTACCGTCAGGCCGCCAACCAAGCCTGTAATATCTGCCTCTGCCAGCGCACCTTTGGCAAATAAGGGGGCCAGTTCATCCAGGCCCATCACCGCTTCGACCTGTTCAAACAACGCTTCTATCTGCGAGGCGGTAATGGCAGCGGGATTATCAAAATCAGCCTTTTCCAGGCCTATATTATCAGCGATGCGGCGGGTAGCAGCCCATCTGTCAGCAGCGGGCAGATCTGGCAGGATTTCGAACAGGCGATGCACAAATTGACCGCGCAATAACGCTTCTTTTCGGCGGGCCGTACCAAAGGGTATGGTCTGATCGCGCACCCCCGGATCAGACGGGGTAAGGGGCCGGGCAGGAATAGGTTCATTTATCGGAAATTTTTCATACCAATCGGGAATTTCTGCCAGACCGGCAGCAGGTGGCGCCTGCTCTTTAGGGCGGTGTTCTGGCGCACCAGAACGAAGTTGCCAGCCCCCTTCTTCCATCTCTATGGCACCAGAACATTCCTGGATAGTTTCTAGCAGGCTGGCATACCAGCTATTTTTCTCAACCCGGCTATTTTTGCGGCTCCATCCAGAAATAAACAGCGCCTGGCGGGCTCTGGTCAAGGCTACATATAACAGCCTGTCTGATTCTTCTTCGCGTATCTCTTTGGCCTGATTTTTCAGCTGTGCCATATAGTCACTTTCAGGCTTGCCAGCTGGCCAGTAAACCGCT
>JBMHCK010000167.1:0-11292 GCA_049889955.1 Puniceispirillaceae bacterium (SeqCode) | reverse complement strand
ATGTAAATCATATCCATATTCAATGTTGCTGGTGAGATTCCTTCTATCATGCGCCTGTTCGCAAACTCGTTGATATGGTTCTTAGTAAGTTGGGCAGGAAGGTGGCCTAATTCTTGTTTCAACCTCACTAATACATTTTCCTTAGTGCGCTTCAGTCCTCTTGGGCTTTTCTTGCTTGTTTCCATGTAGTCATCAACAAGTTCGACAAATGTAAAATTTTTTGGGGAGTCAGGGAGGCCTGCGCTGTTCCTAATGATTTTTGCCTCAAGTTCAGTCGCCCACGCCGTTGCATCTGACTTTGACAAAAATGTTCTGCTTTCTGCAAACTCTCGCCTGCGAACAATTGCCTGCCATGAAGAGCCTCTTTTCCGAATAGTTGCCATAGATTTAGCCTGCTGTTATTTTGTCACGAATCTGTCACACCTAAGTGCGAAAAAACTGTGACAAATTGTGACAAGCGGTGCAAGTGGAATTTACAGAATGTCTTTAGAAATGTTCAAAAACAACGGCTTAGGTGTAGACGGTATTACCCGCGCCCTTTGTGTTGCGCCGATGATGGATTGGACAGACAGGCATTGCCGTTATTTTCACCGGCTGTTATCGCCAACGGCATTGCTGTTCACAGAGATGGTAACCGCAGAAGCGATTTTGCATGCTGGGGCAGAACGATTTTGCCAGCATCATCCCAGCGAGCATCCCCTGGCGCTGCAGCTCGGTGGCTCAGAGCCGCATAGGCTGGCCGCAGCCGTGCGCGCGGTGCGCGATTTTGGCTTTGATGAAATTAATCTGAATGTTGGCTGCCCTTCGCCGCGTGTAAAGGCCGGGTGTTTTGGGGCTAGCCTGATGGCCGAGCCTGAATTGGTGGCAGATTGCGTGCGCGCGATGCAGGCAGAAACAGACAGGCCAGTCACCGTGAAATGCCGGATTGGCATTGATGATATGGATGTAGTGGAAGGGCTGAATCGCTTTGTTGATGCCCAAATGGAAGCGGGGCTGAAGATTTTATATCTGCATGCCAGAAAAGCCTGGCTAAACGGCCTCAGCCCAAAGGAAAATAGGGAAATACCGCCGCTGGATTATGGGCGGGCGCTAACGCTGGCACAAGAATATCCAGAGCTGAATATTATCTTAAATGGTGGTTTGGAAACGCTGGATGATATTAAAAGCGTTGCCGGGGGCGAGGCGTTTTGCGGGGTGATGATAGGCAGGTCTGCTTATAAAACCCCTGGGCAGTTTGCCGCGATGTCTGCAGATATTTTCGGCCATGAGCTGGCTGATCTGGCACAGGTAACCCAGCAGATGAGCGCCTATGCCGAGGCTGCCTGCCAAGAAGGCGTTCGCTTGCATAGTATTACCCGGCATATGCTGGGGCTGTTCACTGGCCAGAAAGGCGCGCGCTATTGGCGACGCACACTTGGCGAGCAGGCGCGCGGCGAGGCGGCTATGGCTAGCCTGATTGCCGAAACTGCACAAATCTGTCTTGCCCAGCAGGGCGCTGAATCTAATAGAAAGGTTGCTTAACAGCATTAATATGTCTTCAGATAGCTCTTCTTCACCAGCCGAGAAAAAACACCGTCCAATTCTGGAATATGGCCCGCTTATCCTGTTTTTTATTACCAATTATTTTGCCGGTATTATGTGGGGCACAGGGGTGCTGGTTATCGCTACTGTAATCGCGCTTACCCTGTCATGGATTTGGGATCGCCGGATACCGATGATGACCTTGTTTGGCGGTATTGCTGTTGCGCTGTTTGGCGGATTAACCATCTTTTTCAATGATCCTGTCTTTATCAAAATAAAGCCTACCGTGATCAGCTTGCTTATCGCGGCGGTACTGGCGGGGGGGCAGATAATCGGCCGCAATCCGCTAAAGGCGATGCTGTCTAATCAGCTGCAACTATCTGCGGTTGGCTGGCGTCAGGTAACCTGGATTTGGGTGTTGATGTTTGTGGTTTCTGCGGCAGCTAATGAAATCGCCTGGCGCAACCTCTCAGATGATGGCTGGGTCACATTCAAGGCGTTTGGCCTGACAGGCATTTCCATGGGATTCGCGTTACTGACCCTGCCAATTATGAAAAGACATGGCAATCTGGGCAATTAGGGACAGCTTGTTGTTCGCGTAACCTATCGTGCACCCCTCAGGGGTTAAGGCGCGAGAGAATGGATTTTGACAGGGACAGGAACGTCTCAATATAAGGCTTGTTACTATCGCGGCGGCGCACCGCGGCATAAAGTTTTCGTTTAACGCCGTTTTTGGTTAATTTCTTTCTGGTTAGATGTTCTGTCTCGCGAGAGCTTTGCAAGACCCAGTCTGGCAGAACACTTACCCCTTTATTAGCGCCAACAAGCAATAAAATAACCGACGTTAATTCAACCTGGCGGATGCTTTTTGGCTCTATCGCTGCCGGCAATAATAGCTGGCTAAACAGATCCAGCCTTTCTTGCGGTACGGGATAGGTAATTACATTCTGGTCAACAAAGTCTGCTGCCTCTACATAATCACGCGCTGATAGCGGGTGATCCTTTGCCGCAATAAAGGTTGGCTCATAGGTAAATAGCTCGTGAAATACGATATCTGGCAAATTTTCTGGATCTGCGGAAATGACCAGATCTACCTCTTCTGCCTGCAAGGCTTCGATTGCCTTAAAGGCCAGGCCGGGCTTGATATCCACATCAACATGGCTGTGATGATCACGAAACAGGTTCAACGCTGGAAACAGCCATTCAAAACAGGCATGGCATTCAATAGCGATAAATAATCGCCCTGTTTGCCCCGAACGTAAATCAATAAATCTATATTTTAACTTTTCCATCTCGGGCAGAATACGCCTTGCTGCCTCAACCAGCTCCAACCCTTCTGGTGACAGCCGTAAGGGCCGGGTTTCGGGAACAAAAATCTCTACGCCTATCTCCTGTTTGATATAGCGGAGCTGATGCGATAGCGCAGATTGTGTCATATTCAGCTGCTGTGTGGCCTTTTGCAAAGAGCCTGCTTCATGGATAGCAAGAATGGCACGTAGATGCTTTAATTCTATATTCATTAAATTTTCTCATAAACTTTATGTAAAATATGAATTTGTCTCATATTACAGCCTTCCCTATTATTCTGAAAGGATTATTTCAAAGGAGAGCGATATGCAGGTCCAGTCAAAGTCAGTTGGGGCGTCAATAAATGGCATTTACCCCTTAAATGATACTGGTGCGGTAGATATGAGCGCGGTAGCAACATATGGGCGCAGACAGGCAAAATTATCCTTTGAAGTGTTCCCGACCAAAACAGCGTCTGGCCAGACAAATTTGCTATCGGCGTTACAGAATTTATCTGCCTATGGTCCTGAATTTATTTCTGTAACCTATGGGGCGGGGGGAACCTCGCGACAGGGTACAGCTGAAACCGCCAAAGCGATTTATAACCGATTGTCAGTACCGGTGATGGCGCATATAACCTTTGCTGGCCAAGAACGTGCTGATGTCATAGAAACGCTTGAAAAATTCAAGGCTATCGGCATCCGCCAGATTTTGGCCTTGCGCGGTGATAGCCCTGAAGGCGCTTCAATAACGCCTCGGCACGCATTTACAGATACAGCTGAATTTATTTCCTATGTAAAGGGGATGGGATTTGAGGCTGTTCGCACCACCGCCTATCCCGATATTCATCGCGACGCCAAAGATGGGGATGCAGATTTTGACTGGCTGCTGGCGAAATTTGATGCCGGGGCCTCAGAGGCGATAACCCAGTTCTTTTTCGATGCAGAACGGTTTTTAAGATTGCGGGACAGGCTGGATAAATTTGGTTTTGCTGACCGTCTGATACCGGGGATTCTGGCCTTTAGTGATAGTG
Source organism: Puniceispirillaceae bacterium (SeqCode) (assembly GCA_049889955.1). Taxonomy (GTDB): domain Bacteria; phylum Pseudomonadota; class Alphaproteobacteria; order Puniceispirillales; family Puniceispirillaceae; genus JADHLI01. The sequence goes on along the minus strand of JBMHCK010000167.1, from coordinate 7,451 downwards.
TAAAAATGCGTAATTTTGCGCGTCGATGCGCGGTTTATATCCCGCCAGCACTGGAGAAAGAGCTGGATAAAACAGCTGGTACAGATTTATCTGAAGCCCATGCGTTGTCGGTGCTTTTGGATCTGTGGCTGCGGCTTGGTGCAGAAGGGGTAGTGCGTAATCATATTTACACGCTGAACAAAGCACAGCCTACCAGCGCGTTGTTGGAACTGCTTGGGATATCAAAACAGCAGCAATGTCAGGCAACCTCCCCTCAAACTGGGCTGGCGGGTCTGATGCCACAAACGCCAAAAACCGGAACAGATTTCTAAAGGGTGAAAACTTCTCTATTTTTAGTAAAATGTCGTGCTTGTGATAGTTAAAGTCGGGGTTAAATGCCGTTATATTTATGGCGCACCCTAAAGATTTAAGGTGAGAGTTTAAAAATGGTTTCAAAGCGGTGGGTTCAGTCGTTTGTATTTAGCACGGTAAGGGGAGTCTGAAATGTCCGATGAAGATGATATTATCTTATCCGAACTTGATGATGATGAGCTTGTTCAACAGATGCATGACGACCTTTATGATGGTCTGCAAGATGAGGTCGTAGAAGGGGTTAATATCCTGCTCGAGCGGGAATGGACACCCTATGATGTGCTGACCAAAGCGCTGGTTGAAGGGATGACTATCGTTGGTATCGATTTCCGTGATGGTATTCTGTTTGTTCCCGAAGTGTTGATGGCCGCAAATGCTATGAAGGCAGGGATGGGGGTATTGCGCCCATTGCTAGCTGAAACAGGTGCGCCACGTGTGGGTAAGGTTGTTATCGGAACCGTCAAAGGCGATATTCACGATATCGGTAAAAACCTGGTATCGATGATGCTGGAAGGAGCCGGATTTGAGGTTATTGATATTGGTATCAATAATCCGGTGGAAAACTATCTAGACGCCATTGAAGAGCATAAGCCAGATATTCTGGGCATGTCGGCGTTGCTGACAACCACAATGCCGTATATGAAAGTGGTTGTGGATGCGATGGTCGAAAAGGGTATTCGTGACGATTATATCGTGCTGGTTGGCGGGGCGCCCCTGAATGAGGCGTTTGGCGAATCAGTTGGCGCGGATGCGTATTGCCGGGATGCGGCGGTAGCTGTTGAAACGGCAAAATCCCTTATCGCAAAAAGACGGGAAGCTGGTGCCGCATAATCGCGGCTCTGGCTGTTTCAAATTATCATGAATTTTGAATGATGAGGGTGCGATGGCAAGCCTGACTGTGATTTATTGGCGCGATATTCCAGCGCAAGTGGTAGCCGAAACCGGGCGCGGGCGCAAACGTGAGCAGGCAAAAATCGAACTTCACCGACGTTTTGCGCTGGCTATTGATGAAGCTGCCATGCGCGATGGGGCCGATAGCACGGATGACTATCTTGCAGATTGGCGCCGCGAGCCAGCTGCAGATTGCTCTGATAGCTTGCAGGACGAAGCTGAGGCCAAAGCCAAAGAATTGGAAGCAGAATATAACAGCCAGATATTGGCAGCTTTGGTTGCTAATGGTGGCCGCGCGCCTGGCTCAGACTAATTTTTGTAATGTCGTGATTGGACAGATGAAAGGCGATAGCGGGCAATCTTGAAACGCTGCCTCGCGTCACATTACTTCTGGATAACGATATCGGATGGGTTAGGTTTGCGCCAGGCATGGCGTATATCCCATCTGAACAGATTGGATAAAAGACCAAAATACCGGTTCAAACAGGCATGGATTAGGTCAACGGAAAGCAGATAGCGTGATGAGCGTAACCATAGATGATATTGCCCGGTGTGCCGGAAATTGGTCGATTGAAGTAACGCCAGCTGGCGCCACAAAAATTGATAGCTTTGCCGCGGTATTAGATGAAGGCACAACGGTAAATGTAACGTTTCTGCCTGGCTCTGACCCGCTGGATACAATCGCCACCGCAAAAAGGCTGGCGGATGAAGGAATGAATGCAGTTCCGCATATTGCTGCACGCTCTCTGCATAATAAAGAACAGCTGGACGATTTGCTAAGGCGCATGACGCAGCAGGCAAATGTCCGTGAAGTGCTGGTTATTGGCGGTGGCGTGGATAGTCCTGTGGGTGATTTTGACCGCACCATGCAGGTATTAAATACCGGACTTATTCAAAAGCATAATATCACCACTATCGGTGTTTCTGGCCATCCCGAAGGCAGCCCGGATATCAGTGATGATCAGCTAGCGGAAGCGATCATGCTGAAAAATGAATTTGCCAGAAAAGAAGGGCTTTCTTTGTATATGGAAACGCAGTTTTGCTTTGATGCAGAAGCGGTGCTGGCATGGGAGCGCAGCATTCGTAATGCTGGGAACCGCCTGCCAGTGCGCATCGGTATTCCTGGCCCTGCTACCATCAAAACCTTATTTAGATTTGCCCAGATTTCGGGGATTGGCCCCTCTATGCGCTTTATCGCGAAACAGGCACGCAATGTGGCAAAGCTGATGACAGTTCAGTCCCCGCATGAGCTGCTAGCAGGGCTTTCTGCCGGAATGAGCGCAGATGAGGAATGTTTGCTACACCATTTTCACTATTACCCGTTTGGGGGTTTTGCCAAAACCGCTGCCTATGCCAAAGCTGTTGAACAGGGCAATATCACCTTATTGCCAAAGGGCGGGTTTGATGTCGCTGCTGAGTAGCCTCAGCCAGATTGTTATTATGGATAGATAAAGGCCACTATTATGACAAACACTATTGTATCTTCTCACAGTAAAGAAATTACCATCGGCTTTGACTCGCCATTTTGTGTTATTGGCGAGCGTATCAATCCAACCGGGCGTAAATTGCTGGCCGCAGAAATGGCCGAAGGCGATTATAGCCGGGTGATTGCAGATGCGGTTGCCCAGGTCGAAGCCGGGGCCACCATGCTGGATGTTAATGCCGGTATCCCGATGGCAGATGAGCCTGCTATTCTGGCAGAATCAATAAAGCTGGTGCAGTCTGTGGTGGATGTACCGCTCGCCATTGACAGCTCTATTGTGGCGGCATTGGAAGCTGGCCTGTCTGTCTATCAGGGCAAAGCCCTGGTAAATTCGGTAACAGGTGAGGAAGAGCGTCTGGAAGTTGTCTTGCCTTTGGTAAAGAAATATGGCGCCGCTGTTGTGGCGATATCGAATGATGAAACTGGCATCTCTGAGGATGCAAATGTCCGTTTTGATGTGGCCAAGAAAATTGTTGAGCGGGCGGCAGATTTTGGTATCCCGCGCGAAGATGTTGTGGTGGATCCTCTGATTATGCCTGTTGGCGCGATTAATATGGCGGGGCGTACCGCACTGGATTTGATCACGCGCCTGCGCACAGAGCTAAAGGTGAACACAACTTGCGGGGCGTCAAACATTTCGTTTGGCTTGCCTAATCGGCATGGGATGAATGCCGCCTTTTTGTCTATGGCAGCTGGTGCGGGGATGACTTCTGCGATTATGAACCCATTGCATAGCGAGGAAATGACCGCCATTATGGGTGCAAATGTCATGAACGGGGTGGATCCTGAATGCCGTAAATGGATATCCAAATTCAGAGAAGCCCCAGCAGAGGGCAGTGGCCAGCGCGAGCGTCGCCAGACCAGAAGACGCGCAAGAGCCTGAAACAAAAATATCTGGAATTCGGTTAACCAAAACGGCTATCTCTCAAATGCCTTTCTCCCGGGGCAGGGGAAAACATGAAAATCTGGTGGTGAAATCATGTCAGATCAACAAGAGGTAAAAATCGTCTTTACGCCATCCGGGCGTCAGGGGCAGGTCGCCAAAGGCACAAACCTGTTGCAAGCTGCCCGCCAATTGGGGGTGGATATTGATTCTGTATGCGGGGGCCGGGCCATGTGTGGCCGCTGTCAAATTGATGTTGGCGAGGGCCAGTTCGCCAAACATGGCCTAACCTCTTCAGCGGCCTCTTTATCGGCCGCGTCTGCTTCAGAGGCCCGTTATGCCGAAAAGCGCGGCTTGCCAGATGGTCGGCGCCTGGCCTGTCAATGTTCGGTTGAAGATAATCTGGTGGTGGATGTGCCGGCTACCAGCCAGGTTCACAACCAGCTGGTTCGCAAAGCAGCAGATAACCGTGTTATTGCCCTTAATCCGCCTGTTCGGCTGTGCTTTATTGAGGTGCGCGAGCCAGATATGCATGAACCATCTGGTGATTTGCGCCGCGTCATCGAAGCGTTGCAAACACAATGGCCAGACCGGGTTTCGGGCGAGGTTGAGTGCGCCTTACATGTGTTGCAAGTCCTGCAGAGCTGTCTGCGTAAAGGCAAATGGCAAATCACTGTTGCGGTGCGCGGCGGCAACCAGATTATCGCGGTATGGCCCGGCCTGAAGACACAGATTTTAGGGGCCGCCATAGATGTTGGCTCTACTACTATTTCTGCCCAGCTTTGCGATATGAATACAGGCGAAGTGCTGGCCGCAACCGGTATTATGAACCCGCAAATCCGCTTTGGTGAAGATTTGATGAGCCGCGTTTCCTATGGGTTGATGAATGAGGGCGGCGCGGCCGAGATGACCAAATCTGTTCGCGAAGGCTTGCAACAATTGCTGGAAGGCGGAGCAGAACAGGCCGGCATGACAGCAGAAGATGTGCTGGAAGTTGTGCTGGTAGGCAATCCTGTTATGCATCATCTGCTGCTGGGTATCGATCCGATAGAGCTGGGCGGTGCACCTTTTGCGCTGGCCATCGATACCGCTACAGAAATGCGGGCCTCAGAGCTGGATCTGAAGTTGCATTCTGGCAGCATGGTCTATGTTCTGCCCTGTATTGCGGGTCATGTTGGTGCAGATGCGGCCGGGGTTGTGCTGGCAGAGGCCCCGCAAAACCGCGAGGATATCAGTCTGCTGATAGATGTGGGTACCAATGCCGAGATCGTGCTGGGAAATAAAGACAGGCTACTGGCTGCCTCCTCGCCAACAGGCCCGGCCTTTGAGGGCGCACAAATCAGTGCTGGACAACGTGCCGCACCAGGGGCGATAGAGCGCTTGCGTATTGATCCCGAAACATTGGAGCCACGCTATTCGGTTATCGGTAGCGATATCTGGTCAGATGAGGAAAGCTTTGAAGAAGCAGTTAAAAATACAGGCATTACCGGTATTTGCGGTTCTGGTATTATTGAAACGCTGGGCGAGATGTATCTATCTGGCATTATCACGGCCGAAGGGGTGATAGATGGCAGCCTGGCCAGCCGTACAGACCGTATTCAGCAAGATGGTCGCACCTTTAAATATCAGATAACCGATAATGTCAGCATCCTGCAAAATGATGTCCGCGCTATCCAATTGGCCAAAGCAGCCTTGCATGCTGGCTTTCGCCTGCTGATGGATAAGATGGCCTTGTCAAAAGTAGACAGGGTAATGCTGGCCGGTGCTTTTGGCTCTTATATCGATCCTAAATATGCAATGATTTTGGGGATGGTTCCAGATTGCCCGCTGGACAAGGTTATTGCGGCTGGCAATTCAGCAGGTGCAGGCGCCAGAATGGCCTTGTTAAATATCGACCAGCGTCAGGCTATCGAAGAGACCGTGCGCCAGATTGAAAAGATTGAAACCGCTGTCGAGGCTGACTTTCAAAATCACTTTGTGCGGGCAATGGCATTTCCGCATAAAACAGATCCCTATCCTTGTCTGAGCGCGGCGGTCACCCTGCCAATACGTGATTTAAGTGATAATGTGGCGTCCGAGGATAATCCAGGGCGTCGGCGCGGCGGGCGGCGTGTTCGCGGTAATGCTTAATCTTGCTGGCTCTTTGCGGCAATGATTTTAGCTTTGCGCCAGCTATATAAAGCAGCTGCAAAGATGAAAATCGCGGTTACGCTATAGCTGGCAAAAATATAGAAATCATAGCTTTGTGCGTTCATGATGCCGCCTTTCCGTTTTGATTGCCAGATGTGCCAAGGCGGGCGCGCCCACGGCTATTTTGCCGGGCCTCCAGCTTGCGCATTGCCAGCATCCATCCCATTCGGTGTAGAACAATCCAGATGAAAAAGGCCTGAAAACCAGCAAACATCATCATAAGCGGCCATAACATAGAGCCATCAATCGCCACCCCGCCAGAGCGCAAAATGCTGGCAGGTTGATGCAGGGTATTCCACCAATCCACTGAAAATTTTACAATCGGCAAATTGATACATCCAACCAGCGCCAGAATAGCCGCCATACGGGCCCCGCGCTCGCGCCGTTCAAACCCGTTCGCTAGCGCGATATAGCCAATAAAGAAAAAGAATAGCACCAGCATAGAGGTCAGCCGGGCATCCCAAACCCACCATGTCCCCCAAATCGGATAGCCCCACAGGCTGCCGGTGATAAGGGTGATGCCAGCAAATCCAGCTCCAATAGGGGCAATGGCACGGGCAGCAATATCCCCCAGAGGGTGGCGCCACACCAGATAAAACAGCGCACAGATACCCAGCCCCAGATAGCTGGACAGGCCTAGCCAGGCCGCTGGTACATGCACATACATAATCCGCACCGCCTCGCCTTGCTGATAATCTGCTGGCGATGCAAATAAGGATAAATACAGCCCATAGCCAAAGCATAAAACCGATACCAGCAAGCAAAGCGGGCGCACAGGCCTTGCTATCGCCTGAAAGCGGGTCGGATTGGCCATGAAATCAAAAAAGCCTGCCATATTTTGTCTTTGATACTCCTCGTCAAAAGGGCCGATAATTCCAGCGCTGAATAGCGATAAGAGATAGGCTAATTTCTATCCATCTTCCAGAGATGAGCGCAACGCCGTGACACTTGCAATAGGGCTTACCACAAGCAGGAAAAGCACTAAAGCACTTAATAGGTTGAAATGTGCCGAAACGCTTTGGCTGTACAGAACGCTTTCGCCTATCATCACGCCAAAGACCACAATAGGGATAGCCAGAGGCAGCACCAACAGCGCAACCAGCATGGTGGTACGCCGCGCTCCAAGAGTAAGGGCGCTGGCAATAGCCCCCAGCAATACCAGCCCTGCCAGCCCTAGCGCAAGGCTGGCGATAAGCGGTATAGCCACACCCCAGGGCAGACCAAAAAACAGCATCAGCAAAGGCGTTATCCCGGCCAAAGGCAAAAGGGAAAACAGATACCAGCTAGCAATTTTCGCCAGCACATAGCCATGCAGGGATAGGGGGCTGAGGCAGATTTGCTCTAGCCAGCCACCACGATAATCATCGGCAAAGAGCTTGTCAAAAGAGGGCAAGGTACTGAGCAGGGCAGCTATCCAGATAATGGAAATGCCCAATGTTGCCAGTAATTTCGGAGAGGGGCCTACCGCCAGTGGGAACAAGGTCGCCAGCATCACAAAAAAGACACTTTGCGTTAAATGATCTCCAAGCCGCGCCAGGCTGAGGCGATATTCCCGAACAAAGAAATGCACAAACCCCCTCATAATGCAGCCTTGCTAATATCAAATTTTGTATGGGGGGTAGCCCTGGATAGCGGGATATGGCTAGCGATCAC
>JBMHCK010000166.1:0-11266 GCA_049889955.1 Puniceispirillaceae bacterium (SeqCode) | reverse complement strand
GGCTAATTTTGGGGTACGCACAATATCTTCTAGCAACTTGTGATATCGCTCGGCGACCTGTTGGCGCTTTATCAGCTCATCATCAAAGATTTCCAGCTTCGCCAGCAACACCGCTGCTTGCATCGTATCCAGCCTGGCGGTCATGCCAATATGCACATTTTCATACTTATCATGCCCCTGACCGTGAATGCGGCAGGAACGTGCGATTTCAGCTATGGTATCATCTGCGGTAAAGATAGCCCCGCCATCCCCATAACAGCCAAGAGGTTTTGCAGGGAAAAAGCTGGTTGCGGTAACCGCCCCAAATTGCCCAACCGGTTTTTTATTCCAGCTGGCACCAAAGCTTTGTGCGGCATCATCCAGCAACCATAATCCATGCTGTTCTGCAAAAGCTGACAGGGCAGGCAAATTCGCTGGCTGGCCAAACAGGCCAACCGCCATAATGCCGACCATATTCAGCCCGGCTTTCCTGCCCGCGCTCAGCGCCCCTTCAAGCTGATCTGGATCAAGGTTAAAGCTGGCTTCCTCAACCTCGGCAAATACGGGCGAGGCCCCTAATACGGCAATAGCTTCTGCACTGGCAGCAAAGGTAAAGCTTGGCACAATAATCCCGTCGCCAGGGCGAACACCCAAACCCAACAGCCCCAGGATAAGCGCATCTGTTCCAGATGAGCAGCTGATAGCCTGCACCCCGTCAAGGCGCGCAGATAAGGCAGCCTCCAGCTCGCCTACTTCCTGTCCCATAATATAGTCGCCTCTATCCATCACCTGTTGCAGGCGCGTATCCAGCAAGGGGCGGATACGGGATTGCTGGGCAGCAAGGTCGATAAAGGCAATAGTCATGGACAAAACTCTCCGCTAGCAGCTTAAAGGCCAGTATTATCAGGGGGGCTAGAGTGACCAGAATAATTGGTCATCTCAAAGACCTCTTGCATTTTTTCCAGAACCTGTTGCACCGCAACCCCTTCTGCCCCATTTGTCAGGGCAGGCATTCCGGTCTGGCAGGTCTGTGCAAAGGCGCGCACTTCCTGTTTCAAAGGTTCATCTTCAGTAACAGGCAGGTAATTTGGGCTGGCTCTTTCCACCACAAACAAGCTGCCTGACTGGGTGATATGATCCGAAAATAAGGTCAGCTTTTCCGACCAGGGCTTGGTATCATCAAAAACCAGTGACCCAGACTGGCCGGTTACGGTCAAACGATGCTCTTTAATCGGGCTAAGCCAGCTGGTATTCATGCCAGCGGTAATACCATTTGCAAACCCCAGACCGGTTGCCAGCATATCGGCAACGCCAGGCGTGATATGGGCCGCGCCATGACAGCGGACGCTTTCTGGCTGACAGCCTGTCAGGGCGAGGATAAGAGAGAGATCATGCGGGCATAAATCAAACAGCGCAGATTCAGTATTGCGAATACGGCCCATAGCCAGACGGTTTGCCTGAATATGCCGCAGCTTGCCAATCGCGCCATTTTCAACCTGCCGCAATAATTCCTGAAATACCGGATGATACCGGATAAGATGACCAACCATCACCTCGCGGCCATTCTGGATGGCGGCGGCATTAATATTTTTGGCAGCCGCCAGCGACAACGCCATCGGCTTTTCAATAAACACATGTTTGCCAGCTTGCAATGCCGCGGTCGCCAGCGCTTCATGGGCAGCAGCAGAGGCAGATATCATGACGCCAGCGATATTTTTATCGGCACAAACGGCATCAAAATCCAGTGCCTGACAGGAAAAACTGGCGGCAAATTCATCTGCCCGTTCTTTATTATTATCTACAACGCTATGCAACAGGCCAAGGCTGGCACAATTGCGGGCGATATTGCGTCCCCACATACCGCATCCAACAACACTGATTTGAATTTCTTTTGTTGTCTGCATAGATGTTTTTAATCCGCCAATAAAATCAGGGGGCCAGTAGAATGAGAGCTAGCCCTTGGATTTTCATTCTAGCCCTTTCCTTAATTAGCCAGCCTTGCCAGGTCAATAGTTGCATTTTGTTACATTTCTTGACTGTAATAGCGGCGCGCGACAGCATCTGTATTTTGGCGGTTTGAACCCAACGCTTGCAGAACAGAAAAGGATGCTTATATCTGAACAGGCACCCGCATTATGCGGGGATATATGACCCGTGACCGATAATGCCTTAAAGGAGGGGCCGTGCTATGGATGCCTCATCAACCTATCAGGACAGCCTACCTATATCGTCTGACCAGCTTTTGCAGCAGCTTGATGAACAGGGGCTAAGCTATACACGGATAGATCATATCCCCTTGCGTACGGTGGCAGATTCCAAACAGGTCAGAGATGGTTTTCTTACCGCAGCCGAAGGGGGCGGGCATATTAAAAACCTGTATCTGCGCGACAAGAAAAAGAATAATTATCTGGTCGTGTTACAAGAAGATGCTGATCTGGATTTAAAATGGGTAGCTGAAAAGATTGGGGCCAATCGCTTGTCTTTTGGTTCGGCTGACAGATTGTTGGAATGTTTGGGCGTGCGCCCTGGTGCGGTAACGCCCCTGGCTATGGTAACTGGTAGGGACCATCAGCTGCGCTTAATCCTGGATGCCAGCCTGCGCCACAAGAGCTTATTATACATGCATCCGCTGGTAAATGATCGCACGCTAGGCATGGCCCCCGCACAATTAGAACTGTTTTTGGATAGGCTGAACGCTGATTATAGCTGGATTGATTTCAGCGAATAACCCATAATGCCGAAGAAAATAAAGAGCGTGGCTGTATATCTTGGCGGCGGCGGGCTTAAAATTTGAAAGAAGAAAGTAAACAGATGGAACAATTAATTGCTGGGCAAAATACAGGCGATGTTATTGATGTCACAATGGACAATTTCATGGCAGAGGTGGTGGAGGCCAGTAAGACAAAAGTTGTTTTGCTGCAATTCTGGGCGCCGTGGTGCGGGCCATGTAAACAGCTAGGGCCGGTGTTGGAAAAAGTTGCCGCCTCTTACAGCAATGTACGGGTTGCCCGCGTCAATATTGATGAAAATGAAGCGCTGGGTCAGCAAATGCGGGTACAGTCTGTTCCAGCTGTTTTCGGCGTTGTTGGTGGCCGCCCAGTTGAAGGCTTTACTGGTGCACAGCCAGAATCAGCCTTGCGGCAGTTTGTCGAAAAACTGGTTGCACAGGCCCCTGGGGCAGCAGATATCGTTCCGCTTATTGAAGCTGGCCGCGCCGCCTTGTCAGAACGCCAGGGCGAGGCAGCCTTGATGCAATTTCAACAGGCGCTGGCGATGCAGCCAGATTCCCTGGACGCGCTGTCCGGCATGGTTCGGGCCCTCGCCGTGATGGGAGAATTGGAAAGCGCGCGTGAAATTCTGGATAGTCTGGACGAAGATCGCCAAGCTCGCCCGGAAATGCAGGAAGCTATTTCTGCTGTAGAGTTGGCTGAAAAATCAGGAGAGAGCGCAGGTGAAACCGCCCCCCTTCGCGCTGCAATAGAGGCAAACCCCGATGATTTGCAAGCGCATCAGGATCTGGCTCTGGCGCTGTATGCAGCCGGCGATACTGCCGAGGCGATGGAAGTGCTTTTGGCCTCTATCAAAAAAGATAAGGACTGGCAGGAAGGCGCCGCCCGTACGCAGCTGTTTGAGATTTTCTCGGCGCTTGGGCCGATGGATGCAGGTGTCATTGCCGCGCGCCGGAAATTATCCACCTATCTGTTTTCCTAACACAGGCTATTTGCTTTCCTGAAAACCGGATTATATCGAAAGGCATCACTTGGTGATTTTATCGCCATCTAGGGTGATGCATCTTTGAGTATATGTTTTTTGCTTGCAGATTAAGGGCAGCTAAAAATTCCGGGGAGACGCCGTGCTATGGCGACAACAAGAGGGCCATTTGAGCCTGAATTTTCAGAATTACCCAGACGGATACCTATTTTTCCGTTGCCTAGCGCATTGTTATTGCCAGGCGGCAAATTGCCGTTGAATATTTTCGAGCCGCGTTATCTGGCCATGGTTCGCGATTGCCTGATCCAGCCCCATAGGCTTATTGGCATGATCCAGCCGCGCGCTGATGAAGAAGATAATCTCTATGATATTGGCTGTGCGGGCCGGATCAGTAATTATGGCGAGTCAGATGATGGCAGATTGCTGATTACCTTGTCCGGAACATTGCGGTTTCGCATTCTGGATATTGAGGAGGTCGGCGATGGCTATAAGATGGCGACGGTTTCCTGGACAGATTTCAAAGCAGATTTGGTGCCCGATGAAAGCGCGATAGATAGAGCCATTCTCATCGAAAATTTGCGCCATTATTTCGAGCTGAAAGGCTATTCTGCTGATTGGGAGCATATCGGTAATTGCGAAGATGAAAGGCTGGTCACGACCTTATCGATGATTTGCCCATTTGATGTGCCGGAAAAACAGGCCTTGCTGGAATGTCCAGATTTAACCCAGCGGGCAAAATTGCTGATTGCTATTCTGGAAATGGCAAGTCATGCTGATGATGATGACAATACCGCCAAACATTAATGCCAGCTCGGATATTTCAGCAGCCCAGGCAGACGCCAGACCAGCACAGATATCTGCTGACCTCCTGACGCTTTTGGTTTGTCCCCTGACCCGCTCCGGGCTGATTTATGATAAACAAACCGCCCGCCTTATCAGCCTGCAAGCCAGGCTTGCCTATCCGATCAAAGGACAGGTGCCGATTATGCTGGAAGAGGCTGCACAGCCTTTGAGCGAAGAGGAAGAGGCGCGATTTGCAAAAAATCCACCGCCACCATCAAACACTCTGTTGCGGTTCTCATCACCCTTTGAACACGCACAGGCTTTTGATAGGTAAAAAGACAGGATATTTACATGGCAGAGCAACATTCATCACAAGTTTGGCCAATAGAAGTACGCTGCTCAGAAGCCCGAGATCAGCTCTCTATTCGATTTGATAATGGCGATGAATTCAGCCTGTCTGCCGAGCTATTGCGGGTAGAATCTCCGTCGGCTGAAGTTCAGGGTCATGCCGCCGCGCAGAAAAAAACGCCTCGTAATAAACAGGATGTTACTATCGCTGAAATGGTACCTGTAGGAAATTACGCCCTTCGGCTGGTATTTAGCGATGGCCATGATACCGGTATCTTTAGCTGGGCTTTATTGCATGATTTTGGAAAGAATGCGGAAACTTTAATGACCGCCTATCAGCAGCGTGTTGCTGACGGCGCCCCGGAATAGACCCGCACCATAGATACCGCGTCACCAAAGATTAACCATAGCCAAACTGGGCTAGCACTGCAGCTTTCCGGAAAAAAGAGGGGCTGGCGATAAGGTGCCGCCCATAGCAATAGCGCTGATCTGATGGCGCAGGGATGTTCGCCCTAAAATGGCCATGCCCGCCGCCCCAAGCATGGTCAGTGGCCCCCGCTCACGCGATAATAGGCGATCCAGGATTTGGGTCACCCCTGTCAAGGCCAGGATTTCAGCATTTCGGCGGTTTTGATAGCCAGTTGTCACCGATATATGCCCTGCTGACAGACCGCGCTGGCGCGCCTGTTGCAGGCAATCAAGCAAAATAGCCGCATCGCCAAGAGCCAGATTATATCCCATCCCGGCCAGAGGGTGCAGGGCATGTGCCGCATCCCCTGCCAGAACAAACCCCTCGGCAACACGTTTGCGAACAAATACTGGTCGCAATGGCCAGATCAGCCGCGGTGAACAAACGCTTAAATCGCCAAGATTATTGCCAAAGCTGGCTTGCAGCGCGGCATTAAAATCTGCCTCTTCCAGTGCCAGGAATTCGCGCGCTTTGCTATCTGACACCGTCCAGACGACCGAGGCCTGGTGGCGATTAGTCGCCATAAAAGCCAGCGGTCCGTCAGGGCAGAAAATTTGCCATGCAGCATGATTTATTGCCCGGCTTGTCTGGATGTTTGTGACAATGGCAGTCTGGCCACGATCTTGTTTTTTTGCCGATAGGCCAGCTTGTGTGCGAAGCGGGCTGGCAGGACCATCACAAGCGATAAGAAGATCGCATTCCCAATGCTGGCCGTTATCGGTTTCTATTTGGCAAGGGCTAGCCGGGGTAATGCTGGTAATTTTACAGGCATGGCGGCTTACCTTATTTGTTAATGGCTCCAGCGCATCTCTCAGCTTTTGGTTATCCACCACATATCCCATTGGTGGTTTATCAGAGGCAAAATGCAGAGGCCATGATCGAAAATTTTGGGATCGAAAATTTTGGGACAGGAAATTTTCAGATTGAGAATTCCTGCTATTTACATGATGGGAAATTTTCACATGAATATCGGTAAGGGGCCAGGCATCTGCGCCCAGCCTGTCCCATACTCCCAGCGTTTCCAGCATAATCTTACCAGCATGGTGAAGGGTTGTTGTGCGGGTGTCTCTAGGCTGGCGTGCATCTGGCTCCGGGCCAGAAAACCAGACAAAATCATAGCCAGAATGCTGCAGAACCGCGGCCATCATATAGGTGGTCAGCCCGCCCCCTACCAAGGCGATATCGGTTCTTTTTTTGGGCTGGTAGGTCATATTCTATGCCGAGGCTTTCTTGATAAATTTTATCGCTATATCTACCAGATCTGGCAGATTTGTATCTGCAGCCACTTGCAGCGCATGGCATCCGGCACGCTGGCCTGCCTCAATATCTGACAGCTTATCTCCTATCATAACCGACGCGCTGAGGTCTATCTGCCATTTCTGCGCCAGCGATTCCAGCATCCCTGCCTCGGGCTTGCGGCACCTGCAAGGCTGTGCCAATTCAGCTGTCACCGCATCTGGATGGTGCGGGCAAAAGGCGATATCGGTAATCTGGATATTTTCTGCTTGTGCCTGTTGCAGCAGATGGTCATGAAAGGCGTGCATTTGGGTAAGTGTAAACAGGCCCTTGCCAATGCCGCCCTGGTTGGTGGCAATGAAAATAGGGATATTTTCGATGTGCAAACGTTGCAAGGCATCGACGGCCCCATCCATCCATTGGAAATCGGCAATTTTATACATATAGCCGGTATCTCTCACCAACGTATCGTCTCTATCAAAAAAAACAGCCCCGATTGTCATGCCTCTACCTCTATTGCTTTTGCACCTTTCAGGTATTTTTTGATGTGCTTTCCTGCCGCCGATATGTTGCTCAGGCTCGTTGCTTGGTTTAAAGTGTGACCACTAGCTATGCAGGACATAAATTTAGCTCTTTTTTTCATGGATTCTACTATTTATGCTTAATCCCGATTTTTCAATCTTCAATGACAATATGTTTGTTCAGGTCAGAAAGATATTAGACCCGCTGAGCATCAAGGCAAATTTATCGCCTTTGAATCTAACTATAGGAGAGCCGCAAACGCCGCCACCTGCCTGGTTAAATGAGGTGCTAACAGAAGAATCCAGAAATTGGCAAGCCTATCCAAAAGCGTTTGCCGATCAACAATTTTTAGAGGATCTTTCGGTTTATTTTGAGACCCGCTTTCCATCGGTGGCAGGAAAATTTGCGCTTGCCGAACATATTGTGCCGGTTCCCGGAACCAGAGAGCCGCTTCATTTTCTAGGCTATTGTGTAAAAGGGTCAAAAGAAAATAGCGCTGCTTTGGTCAGCAATCCTTTCTATCATGCGTGGCGCGCCGGGGCGTTGGCCTCCGGTGGTGATATTTTATATATGAACGCTACCGCTGAAAATAAGTTTCTTGCTGATTTGGATCAGATAGATGAGGCGGTGCTGGCACGAACAAATATTGTATATTTATGTAACCCTACCAACCCGCATGGCGCGGTCGCTAGTTCTGCCTATATTGAAAACGCTATTCGGCTGGCGCGCCGGCATAATTTTTTACTGGTTATGGATGAATGCTATATAGATATCTGGCGCCATAACAAACCGCTAAGCGCTCTGGAAGTTGCCGCTGGCATGGTTGGTGAAGATGGCACAGACAGGGATATTTTTGCTAATTTGGTGGTGCTGAATTCACTATCAAAACGGTCTAGTGCGGCAGGGCTTAGAGCTGGGTTTTTATGTGGCGACAGACAGGTTATTGCGGCCTATAAACAGCTGGTGGCCAATGGGGGTGCGCTGGTACCAACCCCGCTCTTGCATGCGGCAGGCGAACTCTATCGCGATGATGTTCATAACCAGCAGATTCGTGCCCATTATGATAAATCTTTTGACCTGCTTAGCCAGCATCTGGATATACAGGTCCCAGATGGCGGGTTTTTTCTGTGGCTAGGCGTGCCTGAAAAATTGAATGGCGATGACCAGCGCATGACCGCTGAATTATATCAGCAGGCGGGTATCAGTTCGGTTCCGGGATCGGTAATGGCGACTACTAGCCAGCAGATAAATCCGGGTGCAGGCTATATCCGGCTGGCCATTGTTCATGATCATGAAACCATCAATGAGGCGGCAAGACGGCTTGCCGGATTTTTATCCAGCCTATGAATGAGATAGATGACAAAACCCCATTAATGTCCGATCGCTTGCGGCGATTTTTATGGCACCGGCTGTTTGAAATTGGCGGGCTGGTTATTTTTGCGGCCGGGCTTTTGCTGGCGGCACTATTGCTTTCTGCTAATAGTCAGGACCCCTCTTTTAATACCGCTTCTGGCCAGGAAGTGCATAATCTTTTGGGTCCGCTTGGCGCTGAATTTGCCACAATCCTGTATGATGGTTTTGGTATTATTGCTGGATTATTATCCCTGATCCTGCTGGTCTGGGGCCTGCGTATCATAGTGCAAAAACATCTTAAACGCTGGCGCTTGCGATTGCTGGGATTGCTGGTCTCCTTGCTATGTCTCAGCGCTGGGGCACATGGCTTGCTGGCCCCGATACAGGCAACCGCTGATGGGGGCATGGCAGGCAGGCTGATTTTCGAAGCGATAATGCCATTTGCTGGCCAGATAGGCTGGCCTGAATGGGTGCCGCTTCGGGTGTTGATCGCCAGCCTATTTACCCTGTTCGGGACGGCTATCTATTTCTGGTCATCTGCTGTCAGCTATCGTCAAATAGCGCGTTCTGTCGGGTGGGCCCGCCATCTTCGCCGGCTAATACCTGCTCTGCCCAAGCGGGCACTATCTGATGCAGACACGCCCGTTGCAACTGCCCAGAAGCCGAAAAAGAAAAAGCGCAAATCCGCAACAACACGAAAAGAGCCAGTTATTCTGGATAGCGGCCTAGCCGACGAGGTGGCAGATACAAACGAGGAGAAAACAGCCGCTCCCAAGGCTCGGGCGCAGACAGCGTTTGATTTTCAAGGTGATGGCCGGTTTAAACTGCCCCCGTTAAAGCTGTTGAAAACGCCGCCAAAGGCCGGATCTGGCCCACAGGATGACGAGCTGAATGATAATGCCTCCCGCCTCAAACAGGTTCTGGAAGATTTCCGAATTCAGGGGGAAATAGACGAGGTGCGTTATGGCCCGGTTGTGACCCGTTATGGGCTTAACCCTGCTCCCGGAACTAAATCCCAGCGCGTTATTGCGCTGGCTGATGATATTGCGCGGTCTATGTCGGCATTGGCGGTGCGGGTAGCGGTTGTGCCAGGTCAGAATGTGATCGGGATTGAGCTGCCAAATGATACGCGCGAGATGGTGTTATTGCGGCATATTCTTGACCATCCGGATTGGGCGGCTGAAAGCGGGAAATTACCGCTTGCGTTGGGTAAGGATATCGCCGGGGGCCCGGTCATCGCTGATTTGGCCAGAATGCCGCATTTACTGGTCGCGGGTACCACAGGTTCAGGTAAATCGGTTGGTATTAACGGGATGATTTTATCGCTGTTATATCGCTATCGACCCGAAGAATGCCGACTGATTATGATCGATCCCAAAATGCTGGAATTATCGGTCTATGATGGTATTCCGCATTTGCTGACGCCGGTCGTAACCGATCCGTCAAAGGCGGTGATGGCCCTGAAATGGGCGGTACGCGAGATGGAAAATCGGTATCGCAATATGGCCAAAATGGGGGTTCGCAATATTGATGGCTATAATGAAAGGCTGGCCGAGGCGCGTGATAAGCAAGAGATGTTAACAAGGCGCGTTCAAACCGGATTTGATCCGGAAACCGGCAAGCCTGTTTTTGAAGAAGAGATGTTGGATCTCGCACCGCTTCCTTATATTGTTGTGCTAATCGATGAGGTTGCTGATTTGATGATGGTCGCTGGTAAAGAGATTGAAGCGGCGGTTCAGCGTCTTGCACAAATGGCACGTGCAGCAGGTATCCATGTGATTATGGCAACACAAAGACCCTCTGTTGATGTGATTACCGGTACCATCAAGGCGAATTTCCCTACCCGAATTTCTTTCCAGGTGACCTCTCGCATTGATAGCCGCACGATATTGGGTGAGCAGGGGGCTGAACAATTGCTGGGACGCGGTGATATGCTGTTTATGGAAGGTGGCGGGCGTATTGTTCGGGTCCATGGGCCGTTTGTGGATGACCGCGAAGTTGAAGAGGTTGCAAACTTTTTGCGCCAACAGGGCGAGCCAGAATATAATGAAAGCGTAACCGAGGAAACAGAGGCAGCAGATAGCCTGGCGGCGGGCGGCAATGGCGGCGCGGCAGCGGCGAGCGGAAACAGCCTGTATGACGAAGCGGTTGCGCTGGTAATACGCGAGCAAAAAGCCTCTACCAGTTTTGTCCAGCGGCATTTGAAAATCGGCTATAATAGAGCGGCCACTTTGATCGAGGAAATGGAATCAGCTGGTGTTATTTCAGCTGCAAATCATGTAGGAAAACGCGATGTACTTATCTCTAATGACGAGATGTAAGATGCGAATCACGGCGCGGATCTTAATGCTTGCCTCCATGCTGATCGGGATATCGGCTACGGCGTCTGCAACCTCTTATAGTGAAACACAATTAATCCAGCGGGCAGAACAGGCTGTTAGCAAGATCACTACCTTGCAGGCAAAATTTTTGCAAGTCTCCTCGGATGGCAGTGTAGGTGAAGGGGTGTTGTATTTTCGCCGGCCAACACAATTGCGTCTGGAATATCAAAATCCAGATAGCCTGACCCTTGTCACCAGCCGGGTCTGGCTGTATGTGGATGATAAAATCGCCAAATCTGTACAGGCTATTCCGCTGGGCCAAACCCCGTTATCGCCCTTGCTTAAAAAGACAGTTTCCTTTCGTTCCGAAGAGTTTACCACCAGCGCCTCTGCCGGTGATGGCATTGCGGTAATACGCATGCGAAAAGAAGATGGTGATGCAGCTGGCCAGCTGGATTTGGAATTTGACACCGATAGCTGGCAATTACGCCGCTGGATCATCACGGACCTGCTGGGGGTGAAAACAACCGTAACCTTGCAGAAT
>JBMHCK010000165.1:0-5655 GCA_049889955.1 Puniceispirillaceae bacterium (SeqCode) | reverse complement strand
GCGCGGCGTGAGGCCTGCAACAAGCCAGGGCGGGCCGCCTCAACCGCCTTATCTGCAGCTTTGGCAGCTTGCTGGCGGATAGCGGGATTATTGGCTGCCATACGCAAAGCGGTAAATAATAGTTTTCGAACAATCATAACGCAGCTCTCTGATAGGCAGTTGAATGTTTTAACGGCCCTTATATTGGAATAATTTTATCATAAATGCCGCAAAACACCGCCCTGTGACTATAGCTTTTTTAATAGATAAATGATAGATAGTCACCATTCCATAATGTAAGCGAAAGAAAATCAGATGATCCCGCGTTATGCGCGTCCGGAAATGACCGAGATATGGTCTGCGAAGAGTAAGTTCAGAATTTGGTTCGAAATTGAAGCTCATGCCTGTGATGCACAAGCAGCGTTGGGCGTTATCCCAAAGGCCGCTGCCGAGGCAGTGTGGGAACTCGGTGATTTTGACATTGACCGAATTGATGAAATTGAACGTGAAACCAAACATGATGTTATCGCGTTCCTAACAAATCTGGCTGAATATGTTGGCGAGGAAGCACGCTTTGTCCATCAGGGCATGACCTCTTCTGATGTGCTGGATACAACCTTGTCCGTACAGCTTAGCCGGGCCAGTGATTTATTGATGGCGGGTCTGGATAGAATTTGTATCGCGCTGCATAAACAGGCAGAAGCACATAAATATACCCCCACCATCGGGCGCTCGCATGGCATTCACGCCGAGCCGACCAGCTTTGGTTTGAAACTCGCAGGTTTTTATGCGGAATTTGACAGATGCCGTACCCGTCTTGCGGCGGCACGCGCTGAAATCGCCACCTGTGCTATCTCTGGTGCGGTGGGCACTTTTGCCCATATTGACCCGGCTGTTGAGGCGCATGTCGCCGAGAAGATGGGCCTGACCATCGAGCCTGTATCCACCCAAGTGATCCCGCGGGACCGCCATGCCATGTTCTTTTCTGTGCTGGGCGTTATTGCCAGCTCTGTTGAGAGGCTGGCTACCGAAGTTCGGCATTTGCAGCGTACCGAAGTCCGCGAGGCTGAAGAATATTTCAGTGCCGGGCAAAAAGGCTCATCAGCAATGCCGCATAAGCGTAATCCGGTGCTGACCGAGAATCTGACTGGTCTTGCCCGTATTGTGCGCGCCGCAGTGATACCTGCTCTGGAAAATGTCGCGCTATGGCATGAGCGCGATATCTCTCATTCTTCGGTGGAACGGATGTTTGGCCCGGATGCCACCATCACGCTGGATTTTGCTCTCGCCCGCCTGGCCTCGGTTATAGAAAATCTGCTGATTTATCCTGAAGCGATGCAGAAAAATCTGGATCAATTAGGCGGTCTGGTACATTCCCAGCAAGTATTGCTTGCCCTTACCCAAAAAGGATGTAGCCGCGAGGATGCCTATATCTATGTTCAGCGCAACGCGATGCGGGTTTGGCAGGAAGGCAAAAGCTATCTTCCCCTGTTAAAAGAAGATAGCGATATCACTGAATTTTTAACCGCAGATGAGCTGGAAGCGCTGTTTGACCTTGAACAGCATTTCCAACATGTAGACACTATTTTTGCACGGGTTTTCACCACAACCAAATAAACCACAGGGTAAAACCGCAGGATTGCATCTTAGGATAAAACCACAGGGAAATAGTATGGCTGAAAACACCCCCCCCCTTTATGAAGGCAAGGCAAAAAAGCTGTATCAGGGAGATGAGGCAGGCACCATCGTTCAATATTTTAAAGACGATGCCACCGCTTTTAATGCCCAGAAAAAAGATGTGATCACCGGCAAGGGTATCCTGAACAATCTGATCAGCGCGCATTTATTTCCGGCACTGGGAGAGTTAGGCATTCCGCATCATTTCATCGCGCGCACCTCGCCGCGTGAACAGCTGGTAAAGTCGGTAGAGATTATTCCTATCGAGATTATTATCCGGAATATAGCAGCGGGGTCTATCTGTCCGCGCCTCGGCCTGACCGAAGGGGAAAAGCTGGATAACACGCTGATTGAATTTTGCCTGAAAAATGATGCGCTGGGCGACCCGGTTGTTGCTGGTGAGCATATCATTACGCTGGGCATTGCCAGCCCTGATGATCTGGTGGAGATCACAGAGATGAGCTTCAGGGTAAATGATTTTCTGTCTGGCCTGTTTTTTGGACTAGGCGTGAGGCTGGTGGATTTCAAACTGGAATTTGGCTGGCTGGAAACCTCGCAAGGGCGACAGATTGTCCTTGCTGATGAATTGAGCCCGGATAATTGCCGCCTCTGGGATATCAAAACAGATGAAAAGCTGGATAAAGACCGTTTCCGCCGCGACTTAGGCGGTTTAATCGAAGCCTATTGCGATATCGCAACCAGATTAGGGCTGGATATTCCAGAACTGACCCCGCAGGCGTGACCAGAGCTTAAGGATAATTTCATGCAAGTTAAAATAAATATTTCATTGAAAACAGGCGTTCTTGACCCGCAAGGCCGGGCTGTAGAAAGCGCTTTATCCGGCCTTGGTTTCACCGATGCCAGCAATGTGCGTATCGGCAAACAGATTATGCTGGATATTGACGCAGATGATAGCGCGCGTGCTGAACAGCGCGCTGCGCGTATGTGCGAAAGCTTGCTTGCCAATACCGTTATTGAAGATTACAGCATCGAAGTTATTGACCCATCATGAGAAGCGCAATCCTGATTTTTCCTGGCTCTAACTGCGACCGCGATATGATGGTTGCGGTAGAGCGCATTACCGGGCGCCGCCCTGCCCTTGTCTGGCATAAGGAAAGCCAGCTTGACCCTGTTGATATCGTTATTATCCCAGGTGGGTTTTCCTTTGGCGATTATTTGCGGTGCGGGGCGTTAGCAGCCCGTGCACCTGCTATGGAAGCGGTGATTGACCATGCTAGTCGAGGCGGGGCTGTTCTGGGTGTGTGTAACGGCTTTCAAATCCTGTTAGAGACAGGGTTGCTGCCAGGTACATTGGTTCGTAATAGCGGGTTGAAATTTGTCTGCCGTGAAACACGTCTTGCGGTACAGGAAACCATCGATAGCCCGTTTTTAACAGACCTGCCAAACGGCACAGAACTGCGCATCCCGGTTGCCCATAATGAAGGTAATTATTTTGCAGATGACGCGCTGCTGGATAGTTTAGAACAAAGCGGGCAAATAGCCCTGCGCTATGTTGAAAATGACCCGACCAGAGCGGCCAATCCAAATGGATCTGCCCGTGATATTGCCGGCATCCTGTCAACAAATGGTCGGGTAATGGGCATGATGCCCCATCCCGAACGGGCAATGGGCAACGGCCATGATTCCGAAGATGGGCGTAAATTTCTGACCTCTGTTTTAGAAGGTGTGGCCAGATGAGCAAAGCCAATGAAATAAGTTTTACCGATGCCGAACAGATGGGCCTGTCCTTTGAAGAATGGCAGTTGATTCTTACCCGTCTGGACAGAACCCCTAATCTGTGCGAGCTAGGCATCTTCTCGGCGATGTGGTCAGAGCATTGCTCGTATAAATCTTCCAAAAAATGGCTAAAAACCCTACCAACCGAAGGCACGCAGGTTATTCAGGGGCCTGGCGAGAATGCCGGTGTGGTGGATATTGGTGATGGTCTGGCGGCGGTTTTCAAAATCGAGAGCCATAACCACCCTTCTTTTATTGAACCCTATCAGGGCGCGGCAACAGGCGTAGGCGGCATTTTACGTGATGTCTTTACCATGGGTGCGCGCCCGATTGCCCTGTTAAATGCGCTGCGCTTTGGCGATATGGGCCATGAAAAAACCCCGCATCTGTTATCGGGTGTGGTTGCCGGGATTGGCGGCTATGGCAATTGTATTGGCATTCCGACGGTTGGCGGCGAGGTGAATTTTCACAGCTCCTATAATGGCAATATTCTGGTGAACGCGATGGCGGTTGGTCTGGCCCACAGTGACCGGATTTTCTATTCGGCTGCAACAGGGGCGGGTAATCCGGTTATTTATGTTGGCGCAAAAACTGGACGCGATGGCATTCATGGCGCGACTATGGCTTCGGCTGAATTCTCGGATCAAACAGAAAGCAAGCGCCCAACCGTTCAGGTAGGCGATCCTTTTACTGGAAAATTGCTGATGGAAGCCTGTCTTGAATTGATGGCTGCAGATGCGGTGCTGTCTATTCAGGATATGGGCGCGGCTGGCCTGACCTCCTCTTCGGTAGAGATGGCCTCCAAAGGCGGGCTGGGCATGGAAATTGACCTGGATTTGGTGCCTGTACGCGAAGAAGCCTTGTCCGCTTATGAATTCATGCTCTCGGAAAGCCAGGAGCGTATGCTGATGGTGATCAAGCCAGAACAGGCAGAGACCGCCCGCGCTATTTTTGAGAAATGGGATCTGGATTTCATGCCAATTGGCAAAGTAACCGACACCCAGCGTCTGGTCCTGCTAAAAGATAATGAGATTGCCTGTGATATTCCGCTGGCCCCGCTGGTAGATGACGCGCCTGAATATGACCGTCCCTATCGCCCAGAAGAGCTGCAGCCAGTTTTAGGCACCGCGCATCTGGCCAAAGATATCTCTCTGCCAGAGGTTCTGCAACGATTGCTATCCTGTTCAGATTTAGCCTCTCGGCGCTGGATTTACGAGCAATATGACAGCGATGTGATGGCCGATACGATTACCGGGCCTGGCGGGGATGCCGCATTGGTTCGTATTCATAACACCGATAAAGGGCTGGCCGTATGTACAGATTGCACGCCGCGCTATGTAGATGCCGATGCCTTTGAAGGGGGCAAACAGGCAGTATGTGAAGCCTATCGCAATATCAGTGCGAGCGGGGCTAAACCGCTGGCGGTGACCAATAACCTGAATTTCGGCAATCCGGAAAAACAGGACATCATGGCCCAGATTGTCGGTGCGGTAACTGGCATGGGCAAAGCCTGTGAGGTACTAGACACCCCTGTGGTTTCTGGCAATGTGTCGCTGTATAATGAAACCGATGGCATGGCTATTCAGCCCTGCCCGGTTATCGGCATGATCGGTATTATCGATGATTGGCAGAACGCCGTTGGCGCTGGCCTGACCGAAACAGGTAATGCGCTGTTTGTAATTGGCCAGACAGCAGAAACGCGCGATGGCTGGCTAGGCTGTTCTGTATATGCCCGCGAGATTTCAGGCCGAGAAGGTGGCGCCCCGCCATCTGTAGATCCAGAATTAGAAGGCCGTCATGGCATGCTGGTTCGCCGCGCCATTGCAGATGGCCTGATAGATGCTGCCCATGATATCAGCGATGGCGGCTTGCTGGTCGCGCTAGCCGAAATGGTAATGACAGGCCAGTGTGGGGCGAAAATCGCCCTGCCAGATAGTGATACGCTGCATGGCTGGGCCTTTGGCGAGGATCAGGCACGTTATATCCTGGCGGTTCGGGATGCAGCGGCGTTCCGCACATTATGCGAGGGCGCGGGCATTGATGCGGTACAAATCGGGGAAACAATTTCAGAAACGCAATTGACAGCTGGCAGCCTGCCCCCCATATCAAAAGAAGAGATGGTGCGTTGGCATACCGGCCCTATTCCGGATTTGATGGGCTAAACAGGTAACGTCCCGCCGCTATCATCAGGGAAAAGATATTAGCAAAAGAGATATCGCCATGCCTATGCAAGCCCATGAAATTGAAACGCTGATCAAGGCC
>JBMHCK010000164.1:0-8165 GCA_049889955.1 Puniceispirillaceae bacterium (SeqCode) | reverse complement strand
TTCTACATCTGCAATGGAACCGCTGATAGAGGCTTCCAGGCTTGCCAGATTAACTGCCAATTGATTGGTCTGACCAAGCGCTTCACTAACCACCTCTTCACTGATGGATTTAGCCAGCTTTTCATTTGCCGCTATCATCGCATTAGTAGACATTTTCATTTCTTCCATCATCGCTGAAGAAGAAGAGGAAATCAGCGTCATCATTTCTGTCATTTTTTCTGAGGATTCCCGGTTCAGCGCGACCAGCTCGGACTGCTGGGAAAGGGCGCTGTTCAATTCTTCGAGAACAAGGTTTAGCTCCTGGATATTTTCAGAGAAAACAACCACCCCTTCAAGATTGGTATCGCTCATCGATTTTAGCTGACTAATCGTCTGGAAATATAGCGTTGCGGAAAAGACCAGACAAACAACGGCTGTCACCATAGCGGTAACAAAGGTCATAGTTGTATAGCGGTGAATCTGTGACACTTTTTGCTCCAGCTTTTTATGTTCGCGTTTAACCTGACTATATTCGGAAGTCACATCTGTCGCGGCATCAGCAGCATCCAGCGCCAGCTTGATACTTTCCTGAACTGAATTCAATTCACTAGACATTTATATCTTCCTCAATTCTTGACAATAAATTCGGGCAGATATTTACCTCTTGCCCCCCGATATCTGTTGCCAAATATCGGGTAATTATCCTCTTTGGCCTTATCCTTTGATATCCAGATTGCCAGGCCCTTTGCGGCCTTTCTTTTGCGCTTTCTGGTCAAATGACGGATTTTGCTGATAATATGCACAATGCATGCCAGTTGACTGAAAGACGACCAACGCAGGCAGGCTTTTCCCCTTAAAGCCAAATTTGCGGCATCCCCAGGGGCGCTGGCGGTCATGGGTTACAAAAAAATGCCTGCATCCCTGACAAGATGTGCGACCATCTGTTGGTTTCATTGCCAATGCCTCTGTGCCGATAAAATCGCCTTTTGGATAACAAATCTCAGCCCACCAGCAAAGCAGGCAAGCGCACATACCCCAAGCCCGGCTGCCTTGGCATGATAGCCAGCATAATACAGCTCTGATGCATGCAAAAAGAACACCAGCGCCAGCCCCAAAAAGCATACGGTACTGATCATGGTGCCTGCGCTTCTTTCCTGTGATTTACGCATACCCACCTCCATTTGGTGGTGCAGAGCCATCCAGCTTCTGACCTGTCTCGTTAAATTGCAGCTCGTCTGGAACAACCACTTCTGGTTCTTCGACCATTTCACCTTTATCTAAACGATAAAGATAGGCCAAAACAATCGCAACCGCCTGATATAATTGTTCGGTAATATGCGCGCCAATATCGCCAGTAAAATACAGCGCACGTGCCAGCAAAGGCGAGCGGAAAACAGTAACCTGCGCACCTTTGGCCCGTTCAATGATCTGTGCTGCCATATGTCCCCTGCCCATTGCCAGAATGATCGGCGCATCTGCCGTGCCAACTTCATATTTCAAGGCGACAGCAAAGTGGGTTGGGTTGGTGATCACCGCGGTTGCGTTTGGCACATCATCCAGTGCCTTTTGCTGCTTGCCCGCATTATTAGCGGTTTCCATCTGCATACGGCGAATTTTTGCCTTCACTTCTGGCGAGCCTTCAGTTTGCTTAAATTCATCTTTTTGTTCCTGCTTGGTCATCCGCAAAGATTGGATATGCACATGACGCTGCCAGAAAAAATCAATAGCAAAGATAATCGCTAAAATAATCAATAACGCGCCTAGCAAAACTGGAAATTCAACAAGAGCAGTCATAAAGGCATTATTCAAATCCCGAGATGGCAATTGTATCAGCGATGGCAAGCGGATATAGATAATCACCGCGGCAATTCCCATCAGCAGCGTCACTTTTAGGATAGCTTTGACCAATTCCATCAGGCCCTTGGCGGAAAAAATCCGTTTGAGGCCGGAAAGTGGGTTAATTCGATTGCCTTTGAAATTCAGGGCTTTTGGCGCAAAATTAATGCCGCCTACCGCTGTCTGGGTTGCCAGAACAACCAGCATTAACGGGATGCCAACAACCAGACCTGACATCACAATCATCCAGATAACATCTGCAAACCGCTCAGCAATCAATGTTGGCAGGTCATCGGGCCGTTCAAAATGAAACATCTCACCCCAGCCATTCAAAACCGGGGTAATGAACATCGGCGTGACGAACATCAACATGAAGCCTGCAAACATTGACGTGAATACAAAGGCTTCTTTGGAACTGAGAACCTTCCCGTCCTCGGCAGCTTTCTCGAGTTTTCGTTGGGAGGGTTCTTCGGTTTTTTCCTGACCGTCTTGACTTTCCTCAGCCATAGGTAATCGCCTCCATCACCAGATGCAGATTTTCCATCGCTGAAATTCCAAGGTCTTTCAGCGCATGAGACATCGAATCCACGGTTATGTAAAACAGGAAAAAAATCGCCAATAATGAAATCGGAAAGGCAAAAGAAAACAGGTTCAATTGCGGGGATGAACGGGTAATCACCCCAACCGCCAGATTGATCAGCAGCATAATAATAACAATCGGCAGCATGATGATAGAGGCGGCCAGGAACATCGAACTTGCAGCACTGATCCCGCCCTTGATAAAGGCGCCCCAGGCTGGCATCACTCCAATTGGCAAATGGTTATAGCTTTCCAGCATCGTACGCAAAACAACCAGATGGCCATTTACGCTAAGGAACAGAACAATCATAAAAAGTGATAGCATCTGCGAGACAACCGGCGTTTGCCCGCCTGAATTCGGGTCAATTTGCGCCGCATAGCCAAGGCCAGCAGCGGTAGCAATTTTCTCGCCAGCCAATACCGCTGCCGAAAACCAAATCGTTAAAATCAATCCAGCCGAAATCCCGATCAGCAATTCGGTTATCAACACGCCGATAATCCGCAATTCGCTAAAGCTGTCGATAGCTGGCACTTCGGAATAGGCCATCACTGTGACCGCCAGAAAAGACGCAGCTACTACTCGAACTTGTACTGGAATTGCGGTACTACCAAAAATCGGCGAGACCACAAGAAAGGCGCCGATGCGAATACTGGCTAGCATAAATTTTGCCAGCACAGACATCACCTCGTTCAGATCAAGGCCAGGCATGCCGCCCATCGCTTGTAATTCTGTTAAGGGAAGTAACATCAGCTCACCCCTGCCCTTTAGCCTACTTGAGCGACCTGATCAAAAACAAAAGCGAAATAATCTGTTAACTGTACCAGCATCAGATTAGCAAACAATCCAAAGGTAATCAGCACCACAACCAGCTTTGGCACAAAGCTTAGCGTCATCTCGTTAATCGATGTTGCTGCCTGAATGATACCGATGACCAGACCGATGACCAGCGCCACTCCCAATACCGGTCCCGAAATGATCACAATATTCCAAAAGGCCATCCGCAGAAATTCTACATTCATGTCAAAATCAAACATCTAAATCTCCTTTGAATGCCCGCTCGCATCCTGTTAAATCCGGGCTAGGCAGCATAGGTTGCCACCAGCGATCCTACTGTCATGGCCCACCCATCAACCAGAACAAACAACAACAGCTTGAACGGCAACGAGACCAGCATAGGGCTAAGCATCATCATACCAAGAGACATCAAAACAGAAGCGATCACCATGTCGATAACCAGGAAGGGCAGGAATAATAAAAAGCCAATCTGAAATGCGGTTTTCAGCTCAGAAGTAATAAAGGCGGGCAATAAAATCGTCATTGGCACATCACTTGGCTCTTCAAACGCGCCTTCTTCGGCCATATCGGCAAACATTTTCAGGTCATCTTTGCGGGTATTTTTGACCAGAAAACCCTTCATAATATTGCTGGCATCTTCCAGCGCGATTTCCGCAGAAATATCCCCGTTCAAATACGGGTCAGCAGCCTTTTCATATACCTGCGTCAATGTCGGCCCCATGATAAACATCGACAAAAACAGGGCGATAGCAATCAAGACCTGATTTGGCGGTGTCTGCTGGGTACCCATCGCCTGACGCAAAATAGATAAAACAATAATAATGCGTGTGAAAGACGTCATGCCCAATACCAGAGACGGCAATATGGTCAGCGCGGTCATCAACGCCAATACTTGCAAGGACAGGCTGTAAGAGGTTGAGCCATCCTGATTATTGATGCTTGTCAATGCGGGCATCCCGCCAACAAGACCGGCCAGATTATCTTCCGCACTCGCTGTATTCCCTAGCAAAAAAATACTGGTAATCGCCAACAAGATAGCCGTCAGATAAGGGCTAATGCGCATGACAGAACGCAGAGAAGTTAGAAAGCCACGAGCCATTATCTTTGTCTCCAGCTTTTGAATTTTTCTTGAAAGGCTCTGATATCGGCTGCATCAACCCGGCCTGATGCGGCTTTAGGTGACGTCTTGGAAGCCGTACCAGAAACGGTACCAGCTTCCGTGCCAGGAGCCGAACCGGAAGCCGGCCCGGATACCGCTTGCGTAAGCTCTAGCGGTGACACCATTTCTGCCGGGGCCTGGCTGGCCTGAGCTGTGAAATGCGCCCCGAAATCAGCGCCGAAATCAGCCTTAGGCGCAGCAGGTGCATGGTGATTGGAAACGCTGCCAAGCGAGGTTAAAACAGGCTGCACCCCTTTTGCTGAGGCCATCACAAACATCTGGCCATCAATCGATACAAGCCGTAATTTTTCACTTGGGCTAATGGCCGTTTCTTCGACCAGTTGGATACGCTTATCCTTATGGAGATTGGCGCGGATAAAGCTCCCCTTGCGCCTCAGAAATATCAGCACGCCTACCAACACGCTTAAAAATAAAAACGTGATGACTATCTGCTGAAGTCCAACAATATCACCTGGCATTTTCCTGTTCCATCTCTTGGTTAAGCGCAGTCCTTAACGCGCGTCTCCAATGAACAAGGCAAAATTCGTGCCAGCTATTCTGAACCGAAAATTAATTTTCAATGAATTGATTTTATTTGGTTTTTTCCCAGATTTAGGATAACTGAGAACAGGCCCGGCTGTCAGTTTCCTGACAGCAGCTTGACCAGGCCTGAAACCCTACAGGCTTTCAACCCGCTTTTCCGGGTCGACAATCTCGGTAAAGCGCACGCCAAATCGCTCGCCAACCATTACCACTTCCCCTTTGGCGATCATGGTGCCATTAACCATAATATCCAGCGGATCACCTGCCAGCCTGTCCAGTTCGATAACCGACCCTTCATTCAGGCGCAGCAAATCGCGTATTTTCAGTTCAGTGTTGCCAACTTCCACTGACAACATCACGTCAATATTTTCTAAAACACGCAGATTTTCAGCCGATGCAGGCGAGCCTTTTTCAGCCTCAGCGCTAGGCATTTGCGCTTCTTGTGGCATCTGTGTTTCCTGTTCTTCAGCCATGTGACCTGTCCTTTACATTACCCAACATTATCGTTGTTTTATTCTTCACTTCCCACGTATCAAACGCGCTATAATCGGCGTTGCAGACTGATAGCAGCTTTGCCAGCTACCTCGCCTATCTCGCCAGTAAAGATCGGATTATCCTCTACCTTTATTTTAACGCCGCTATCTATATTCATCGATACGACATCGCCTTCTTTCAATCTGATCATTC
The DNA here is from genome assembly GCA_049889955.1 of Puniceispirillaceae bacterium (SeqCode). Taxonomy (GTDB): domain Bacteria; phylum Pseudomonadota; class Alphaproteobacteria; order Puniceispirillales; family Puniceispirillaceae; genus JADHLI01. The sequence continues at coordinate 2,586 of JBMHCK010000164.1, read as the reverse complement.
TGCCAACCGACATAGAAGGCTCACCCAGCAATGCGGTTATATGCAGCGGCACGCTTAAAATGGCCGTCTCCAGCTGTTCTCGCCAGCTGACATTATCCTGGCTGGAATCAGACTGCACCCGCGAGCGTAGCTGCGAGGCAATAGGCTTGAGCGTTTGCAGCGGATAAACCACATCAATCGTATCTGAATCTGCCCCTGGCAGCTGTACCACAAAAGAACAGATAATCACCAATTCCGATCCATCCACGACAGAGGCAAATTGGGTATTGACCTCGCGCCCCTGTTCAGTCAGCGAAATAGACATCAGATCGCGCCAGGAATTGGTCAGGGCCGTATTCAGACCATTTGCAACAATCTCGATCACCCGCTCTTCGGTAGCGGTAAATTCTGCACGCTGCAAACCGCCACTATCAAGGGTGCCGCCATAATAGGACGCGGTAAGGGTAGAGATGAATTTTGGATGCACCGCCAGCAACATTGGCCCACGCAATTCTTCAATGCGCGAGATATTCAAATTCATGAAATTATCGATGCTATCACAATATTCATCAAAGGTTTTCACCTCTGGCGGGAACGGTGTGATACGCGGCTGCAAGCGAAGCATAGGCAGAAAAACTGATCGTGCTTGCCGGGCAAAACGTTCATTGACCTGACGCAGCGCATAATAATCGCCCATCAGGCTCAAATCATCTTCACCAAAAGCAAAGGGGCGAACATCCTCTGATTTTCCCATATCAACGCTGACGGAATAGTCGCTATTCTGCAACCCTTCCATCAGAGCATTGACTTCATCACTTGTCAGTTTTTTAGAGGCCATATGCGTTACTCTAAACCTAAACTCAACCTATACCCAATATGAAAACTGGCCTATTGCAGAACAAAAGAAGTGAAATGAACTTCTTCTACACCGCCAAACCCTTCCAGTTTTAGCATCTTCTCGTTAATACCATCTGCCAGCGCCTTTGCAAGAGACTCGCGTCCAGCCTTGCCTTGAATATCTTCTTCTGTGAATTCACTCATGACATTCAGAATTTCAGAACGCAGTGCCAGCTGATGGGTTTCAATATTCGCCATCACACTGTCATCATATTGTGTAGATACACCCAGACCAAGCTGCAAGAATTTACGCGAAGACCGCAAATTGGTTGTAAACGTACCTGGAAATTCAAAATAGGTTGTCACAAAGGTTTCAACCTCAGGCTTTTCCTTGGCCACTTTTTCTGCCGCACTCTGCGCCTGTTCAAGAGCTGCCTGTTTTTCGGCTTCTGCCTCTTCTCTGGTCTTTTCGATAATCGCGTCAATCTCTTCAGACGGATCAGGCTGTGTATTGCCAAAAATCAAATAGCCGCCACCCAGGCCGACCGCGATCAGCAGAATACCCGCAAATACGAAAATCAGAATTTTTACAAGCCCTGATTTCTTTTTTGGTTCTTCATTATCTTCATCAGCCATCTTTAACGCTCCTTAAAAGATTTTTTGGCTACCTATACATATCATTGACATCTGCATAATATTGGCGCGGGCCGGATAGATGCGTTTGGGTCTATCACAGATTAGGCCCTGATGTTAACAATCGTTTCGTCATTTTTTTCACCTGCAGACACCATCGCGTCACCATCTTCCTCGCCAGTGCCAGTATCAGACGAGGCGGTATTTTGCTGTCCATCCTTGCCATTATTCTGCTGGCCGGCCTGATTGCCTCTGCCATCAGAAGAGGCATTAAACATGCCCAGCTTCAGACCGGAACTTTCCAGCATTTGTGACAGCCGTGTTTCCGCCTCTATCAACATTTGCGCTGCAGATGAATTTTCAGTCCGCATATTAATATGGGTTTGTTCCTGTTGCTGAGTCAGGGTGACCTGAAGCCGGCCTAAATGCCGCGGGCTCATCTCTATTTCCAGCCCTTTGCCGCCACCGCGAAATTCACGATCGATCCGGCGAACCAGCATTTCAGACCAATTATCATCCTGCATATCCAGCATATCGGCCCATTGCTCTAACGAGCTATCAAATCTGGCACCCGCTGCAGCGCCATTGCCGCCCTGCTGACCACCTTGCTGGCTGCCCTGGCCAGTATTGCCGTTCATCTGCGCCTGATTATTCAGCGCATTACCAGCATCAATACCCCCGGCCGTGCGGGTTTGCGTAGATGTGCGCTCTGACGAATTATTATTTACCAGGCCTGTCTCGGCGCGCTCGGCAGCGCTAGCTATCCCTTTATCCGCCTTTAGCTTGCCGGCTGTCAGGGTCTGAACGGTCTCTGCTGTCTTTTCAGATAATTTATCTGCGTTTCTGCTCGCGATCGCTGCCTGTTCACTGGAACGGGCGCGGCCCGCCACCTTTTTTAACACTATATTTTGTTGCTGCAGCTCTTCTGAACCCGCCAGATCAGCTGAAACGTCAAAACCGGCTTTGCCTTGCTTTTCTGACAGGGTAAGTCCCGGTTTTTTTGCCCCTGCACCAATGCCAGCAATTTGCTGCCTGCTGGCCTCTTGTCCGGCTTTTAAATCTTCTGCTATCGCTGCCAGTCGCCCAGCTGTATCAGAGCCGGCATTACCCCCGCCCCCTTTTTTATCTGCAGAAGGC
>JBMHCK010000163.1:0-5406 GCA_049889955.1 Puniceispirillaceae bacterium (SeqCode) | reverse complement strand
GAAAAAGACAGGTTGTGGATGCTGATTTTGTTTTTAGTTGGAGGTTAAACTCATGCCCCTACCACGGACTTACGTGGCAACGCCAAAGGATATCGACAAGAAATGGATTCTTGTGGATGCCGAGGATGTTGTTCTTGGCCGTCTGGCTTCTATTCTGGCAATGCGCCTGCGTGGCAAGCACAAGCCGGAATACACACCAAACATGGATTGCGGCGATCATATCATCGTTATCAACGCTGAAAAGGTCAAGCTGACCGGAAATAAGCGGAACCAAAAGACTTATTACTGGCACACTGGTTATCCGGGCGGCATTAAGTCACGCACCGCAGACAAGCTGCTGGATGGTCGTTTCCCTGAGCGGGTGATTTCCAAAGCGGTTGAGCGGATGGTACCGCGTGGTCCTCTGGGACGCAAAGTAATGTCAAACCTGCATGTTTATGCAGGTGCAGAACATCCCCATGAAGCGCAGCAGCCAGAGACGCTGGATGTTGCCGGTATGAACCCAAAGAATAAGAGGTAGTCATGGCTGAAGAGACAACACAGACTGAAGAAACAGGCATGGCCGCTCTTGAAACACTGGCTGAGCCAACCGTGGTTGAAGCTGCAGCCCCTGCTGAGCCAAAAATCGATGCACAGGGCCGCTCTTATGCTACAGGTCGTCGTAAAAATGCGATTGCCCGCGTATGGTTAAAGCGGGGTTCTGGCCGTATTACAGTAAATGGCCGCGATGTAACCACCTATTTTGCGCGTCCGGTTTTGCAGATGATTTTGCAACAGCCTTTTGAAGTGGCCGAACGCAAGGATGAGTTCGATGTCGTCGCTACCGTTGTTGGCGGCGGGCTATCTGGTCAGGCGGGTGCGGTACGTCATGGTATCAGCCGGGCCCTAACCTATTTTGAGCCTGGCCTGCGCCCGGCACTAAAGGCTGGTGGCTTTATGACACGTGACCCACGTGTTGTTGAACGGAAAAAATACGGTAAGGCAAAAGCCCGCCGGAGCTTCCAGTTCTCAAAGCGTTAAACCAGGGTTTACAAATCATATTTTTAAGGGCTGTGGTTTTCACAGCCCTTTTTTCTGTGGCGGTCTGTTTATCGCGATTATCTAGGAAAACAGCATCTGCTGAATTTCTGTGGCGGCCTGATGCAGCACTTCCACCCTTTGTATGGCCCTGTCTAGTGAAAAGCGTGGGGTTGGGCCATGTACCGCAAGCGATGCGAAATAATCCCCATTCAAATCGGTAACCGGCACTGCCAGCGCGACCATCTCGCTGTAAAATTCCTCATTATCTGTGGCATAACCTTGCTTGCGTATTTTTAACAGCTCAGCTTCCAGCTGGGCAGGGTGGTCGATGGTTGAATGAGTCCGCTTGCTTAGCTGCAGAGAGCCAGCCAGCCTCTCGCGCTTTTGCTTTGGCAGAGAAGCTAGATAGGTTTTGCCGCTGGCCGTGCAATGAAACGGAACATGGGTACCCACTGGCAGTAAAATGCGAAAGGCCCAATTTGTTTCTACCCTGTCGACATATTTCATACCGTATTTTTCTGGTCGCACAAAATTTACGGTCTCGCCAAATTCATTTGATACTTTACGCAGAATTTGATGACAGCCGGTGCTGTTGATGCCCAGAACGCCCAGCCCCGATACCATTTGAAGCAATCGGGGGGCAGGGTATAATTTGCGCCCTGTTTTTGCGAGATACCCTTCCTCTAGCAACATGTTGCACAGCCGGTGAAGCGACTGTTTTGGCATATTTAGCTCAGTGTTCAGCTCAGTCGGGGACATTGGCTGATGATGGTTAGCCAATATCTCAAAAATGCGGATGATTCTAAGATTGGGTGCGAGTTTATCGCTGTTGTTCATGCCATCCATCTTTGATTTCACTCTTTTTATTATTTTAAGCTTGCACGCCCTATTAAACCATGTACCGTTTAATTATACAATAAAAGGGACAAAAAGTCTCAAAAAATAATAATTTCTACGGGAACGGGGACGTGGAATTTGATTTCGTTGTAATTGGCGCCGGTTCTGCCGGATGCGCTGTTGCGGCTCGGCTGTCAGAAAATGGCCGATATAGCGTTGCTGTGCTTGAAGCAGGCGGCAGAGATAGCACGCCCTGGATTCATATTCCTGTCGGCTATTTTAAAACAATGGGCAATCCAGTTACCGACTGGTGTTATTACACAGAACCGGATCCGGGCCTGAATGGGCGCTCTATTGCCTGGCCACGCGGGCGGGTACTTGGTGGCAGTAGCTCGATCAATGGCCTGTTATATGTGCGAGGCCAGAGGCAGGATTTCGATCATTGGCGTCAATTAGGCAATACTGGCTGGGGCTGGGATGATGTTATGCCCTTTTTCAAGCGCGCTGAAAATTGGGAAGGCGAGGCAGGGGATATTCGCGGCAAGGGCGGGCCATTAAATGTATCGAAAAGCCAGCTATCCCGCGATGTGATTGATGCGTGGGGCGAGGCTGCGATTGCTGCCGGCTATAAGCGTAATCCAGATTATAATGGCGAGGACCAGGAAGGGGTCGGCATGTTTCAGATGACCATGAAAAATGGTCAACGCTGTTCTGCTGCCAAAGCCTATCTAGCCCCGGCCAGAAAACGCAAGAATCTGGAAATCATTACCCACGCCCATACTACCAAGATTATTGTCAAAAATCGCCGAGCTGTTGGGATTGTTGCAAAAATCAACGGTATTAAGACTGAGGTGAAGGCGAGGCGGGAGATTGTGCTAAGTGCCGGATCTATCGGATCGCCGCAAATATTGATGCTGTCTGGCATTGGTGATGGTGCCAAGCTTGGCGAACATGGCATAGAGTCTATTTGCGAACTGCCCGGGGTTGGCATGAATTTACAGGATCATTTGCAAGCTAGACCTGTTTATAAATGCACCGCCAGCACGATTAATACCGAGACACGTAATATCTTTCAAAAGCTGGGGATTGCCTTTGAATATGCTACCAGGCGCACCGGACCAATGGCGATGGCAGCCTCGCTTGGCACGGCGTTTCTGAAAACCCGTCCAGAATTGGAAACCCCGGATATTCAGTTTCACTTGCAGCCTTTTAGTGCCACCCGTCCAGCCGATGGCCCGCATCGGTTCTCTGCTTTTACCGCCTCGGTTTTGCAATTACGCCCTGAAAGTACCGGGCATCTGGAGCTGGCATCTGCACATTATGGGGATTATCCAAAAATTTATCCCAATTATCTGGCGACAAAAACCGATTGCGATACCCTCGTTGACGGGATCAGAATAGCCCGCAAAATCTGTAATACAGAACCGGTGAAACAGCTGATTACATCCGAATTTTCACCAGGGGATGCGGTAAGTGATGATTATGATGGTTTGCTGGAATGGGCGCGTAATTCTGCGACCACCATCTATCATCCTACCGGCACATGCAAGATGGGCACCGACAAGATGGCAGTAGTTGACCCCTCGCTAAAGGTCTATGGCATTAAGGGGCTGCGGGTTGCCGATGCGTCAATTATGCCAACCATTACATCAGGCAATACAAACGCGCCGGCGATAATGATCGGCGAAAAAGTGGCAGATATGATTTTAAAGGATGCAGTATGAACTGGGCATGGGTAGCAGATGTCGCGCAAATTATTTTCGCGGATATTATTTTATCAGGCGATAATGCGCTTGTTATTGGTATGGCCGCGGCTGGGCTGTCCCCACAATTGCGCAAGCGCGCAATATTTATCGGAATGGCCATGGCAGCGGGCATGCGTATTTGTTTTGCCATTGTCGCTTCGCAACTGATGGCCATTCAGGGCATTTTGATTATTGGCGGGGCGCTGTTGGCATGGGTATGCTGGCGGTTTTACAAGGATCTGAAAGAATTTAATGCCAACACTGTCGAAACCCTGAGCCCGGAATCAGACGGCGAAGGGGTAGCTATTGATAATAGCGGGAAACAAACACAGTTTTCGCGTGCCCTGTTTACCATCTTGCTGGCAGATGTATCCATGTCTATCGACAATATTGTGGCGGTAGCTGCGATTGCACGTGATGACACACAATTATTGATTTTTGGTTTGGCACTGGCGATCGCCTTTATGGCGTTCTTTGCCTCTATGATCATGAGAATAATGCTGAAATACAGATGGTTATCGTATTTGGGATTGTTCTTCTTAATCTATTTAACCGTGATGATGTTATATGACGGAATTAGGGATATCGGTGTGATTTAAAAAGAGAAACAACACCATACTCTGATCGGTTCAGGAGCGTAATTTTACATCTTGAACAGAACATGCCGGAGCCCTTTGGACAATCAGCCGCCTTCGCTGTTGTCTTTCCGGCAAGTAAGCGGAAGGCGCAAAGTAGAACAGACAAGGGAGGAAATCATGTCTCGTTTAACTTCACTAAAAAAGGGTATCGCCGCAGCAGGCGTCGGTGCCGCAGTGTTGCTCGCTCCAGCAGTTGCACAAGCAAAAGAAGTACATATAAAGGTGCAAGCTGTTATCGGTACGCAAACAACTGAAGTAAGAATGCTGAAAGACTTTATGGCTGATGTTACTGCCCTAACTGGCGGTGAGGTGACATTTGAAGTGCTGCCAGCAGGCGCTGTCGTAGGCGTTAAAGAAACACTGGATGCGGTTGATTCAGGTCTGGTAGATGGCGGTTTTGCCTGGACACATTACTGGTCAGGCAAGCATCCGGCAGCTATGCTGTTTGGCTCGCCAGTAGCCGGTGCGGGTGTTGGCATCGATAATATTGCCTTTATTTCCTGGTTCCAGTTTGGCGGCGGTAAAGAGCTGTATGAGCGTCTCTGGGATGAGATGGGCATGAATGTAAAAGGCTTTATGCTTCAGCCTGTTGGCCCAGAAGCCCTTGGCTGGTTTAAAGAGCCTATCAAATCTATGGATGATTTCCGTAAGTACAGATTCCGCACCCCTCCAGGTCTGCCTGGTCAGACCTATAAGGATATTGGTGTAGCGTCTGTGGCTATGGGCGGCGGGGATATCCTGCCAGCGCTGGAAAAAGGTACAATCGATGCCGCAGAATGGTGTTGTCCAAAGCCAGATATGGATTTTGGCTTCCACAAGGTCCTGAAGCATTACTATCTGCAGGGTCTGCACCAGGTAGTTGTGAATGCGGATATGTATCTGAACAAGGATGTATATAATTCTTTGACAGATCATCAGAAGAAAGCTTTTGAAGTTGCTGCAAATGCGTCTCTTTCAAAAGGTATCTCTGCCCGTATCTATGACAATGGTAAGGCATTGCATGAGCTGACTACCAAGCATGGTGTTATCTTGCAAGATACACCAGCAGATTACTTCCCTGCCTATATGAATGCAGCGAATGCTCTGTTGGAAAAGAACTCAAAAGAAAATGCGTTCTTTGCTGAGGTTTGGCAGTCACAAAAAGATTTTGCACGCGTTGCGGTTCC
>JBMHCK010000162.1:0-4237 GCA_049889955.1 Puniceispirillaceae bacterium (SeqCode) | reverse complement strand
CTGTTTAATCACCCATTTGCCAGCGTCATAGGCTGGCTCTTTTAGCACCACCAGATCATAGAGGGTGAACATATGGTGCGGCGTATAGCAATAAAACACGATATTATCATTTGCAGATATCGCATTTGCTACCTGTGCCAGCGCCAATGTTTCATCCATTTCCTTTAAATCAAGGCTCTGGTCATAGCCATAGGATTTAGCGCGGATACACTCAATCTTGGTAGAAGCCCAGCCAGGCGCACCAATCCAGATATCGCCTTGCCCATCGCCATCACGGTCCAGTGCCGCGGCGATATTTGGATCGGTCAAATCAGATACAGATTTAATCCCCAAACGCTGGGCCGTGCCGGCGGTAGCACAAATATGCTGGTCGCTTAACACCGCATTTCGGTTATATTTAACCGATTTTTTTTCATCACGAAAGTATCAAACAGATTTTGCTGATTCGGTAACCAGACCTCTGGATGAACATGCATATTGCCCTTGTCCATGGCTTCAAAAATCACCGGATTTGTGCTGGTCTGTAACTCTACTTCCAGGCCCAGATTTTCTTCGATTGCCACTGCCAGAATATTGGCTGTCGCGCGCACCTGCAAGGGAAAGGCAACATTATCGCGTACCGTGCGACGCGGCAAAAGCGCCATATGCTGTAACACCATGCCGATATGCAGAGAGCGCATCTGGCGCAAGGCTTCATTTTCCAGTGCGCAGATATCTGCACCCAGCACGTCAATAGACCCAGAGGTCGGCTCTATCAGCCGATTAATATGGCGAACCAGCGTTGATTTCCCGGAACCAGACAGGCCCATGATACAGAATACCTCGCCGCGTTTAACTGCAAAAGAACAGTCAGCCAGCCCGACCACACATCCAAATTCCGACAAGATTTCAGCTTTGCCAAGCCCGCGTTCCTGAACCGCCTGCATCGCCTCCTCTGCGGCCAACCCGAAAATTTTCCAAACATTTTTTAGAATGATGACATCTTCACGCTTTTTCCCGGAATGTCTTTGGACCACTTTCTTTTGGGCCACTTTCTTTTGGGCCACTTTCTTTTGGGCCGGCTTGTTTTGGCTTTTTTTGCTTAATGCTTTCTGCATGATGCGTTCCTTTGATAGTTCCCCCTATCCCCCTTATTCTCTTACAAACCTAAACATTTATACCTTTATAAAAAAACCCTTTTTAATTGTATTTTATGGTAAAAAAATCCGATTCAATTTTCACCAAAATCCTATCTATAGTCTAATTGCTCTCATTAATAAGATTTGAAAACAAGTATAACCATTTATCAAAACAGATAGAATGTCATAGGGAGGAAATATGACCAGCCACTCTATATGGACCGGTCATATTCATTGTCTATATTCAAACTGCCCTAGCTGCGGTTTGATAAATACCAGGCCAGCATATCCAGACGATCCTGTCCCCAGAACACTTCCCCATCCACAACAAAGCTAGGAGCGCCAAAAATATTTGCCTCAATAGCAGCTCGTGAATCTTTTGCCACCAGCTCGGCATAGGCATCGCTATTTGCGGTTGCATCACTGACCAGCGCATCGCCTGGCAAGCCCGCAGCATTCAGTGCTGAAATAACCGTAGCGCTATCACCAATATCTGTATCCTGTGACCAAATCTGGGCTAACAGCGCTTCTGAGGCTTTCATCGCAGTTTCGCTGCCATGGCTTTCGCGTGCAGCCATAATGACGAGATTTGCCAGCGGTGAGGATGGCGGGAAATGCGCTGGCTTGACGTTAAGCGGAATATCCAGAAATTCACTAAAGCGTGCCAATTCCTGAAGACGATACGCCTGACGCTGTGGGGAACGCTTGGGCAGCGGCAAGCCACCAGTTTCCGGAAATACCACGCCAAGATCCATGATAAATACATTAACCTCGGCATTGTGGCTGGCCGCTAGATTGCGGAAACGCTCAGCGCCAAGATAGGTCCATGGGCTTACAGGCGAGAGATAATAATCAATAACAGTTGTTGTCATTTTAAAGGTACCTTTTTACGATTTGCAAAGGATGCACTAACGCATCAAAACAGGATTAACGCTTCTGGTCTGATGGCTTCATCATGAATTGTCAAGCACAAGCCGCTACCCCTCCAGATAGGGTGTAGCGTTTGTTTTTTGTTTTTCACAGGAATAAAGTTAAGGTTAGATAAAGAATAGAGTTGTATAGGCTCTGATCTGGACAGGGCAAAAGTGGGATAAAGGCAAATGCGTATTGACGAGATTGTAAATACCGAAATTCATCAGCTGGCCATTGCAGAATGGCGACAGGAAAAACGCGCCACCCTGCGAGAACAGGGCGCTGTTGCAATGACAGGTTTTTTGCGGTCAGGCGCCCTGAACCGCATCCAGCAGGAAGCTGAACAAGGGTTCACTTCGGCCTATTTTAACCCGCAAACCCATAATATCTATCTGACCAGCCCCGACCCTGCCCTGCCAGCTGATCACATTCGCAATCGTGAAGTAAGCTCGTCAAAAGGATGTATCTGTGATGATGTGATAGCGCCAGCTTCGCCGTTAAAACAGCTTTATCATGACCCGCTATTCAAGGCAGCATTATGTGATATTCTCGAAGAAGATGCCTTATATCCCTATGCAGATAACTTATCGTCAGTGAATATTCATTATGCCCGTCATGGCGAGGAATTGGGATGGCATTTTGATAATTCGTCTTTTGCGGTAACCTTGATGATACAGCCTGCCAGCAAGGGCGGGGCGTTCGAATATGTACGTGATGTTCGCAATGCAGATACTGGGGATATGGGGTTTCAGGCCTGCAATGATATTCTGGCTGGCACCACACCACCAAAAGAGTTGCAGATGCAGGCAGGCGACCTGTTACTGTTTCGGGGGCGAAATTCGCTGCACCGCGTAACACCAGTAGAAGATGGCAGTATGCGCCAGTTAGCCGTTCTTGCCTATAACAACACCGCCGGGGTCAGCTTGTCTGAACATGCGATGAAAACCTTTTATGGCCGAACCGGCTAGTGCAGATTAGTATAGCCCTGTTTATCTATCGGTTTATCTATCGGTGCGTTACCGGTGCCAATCTTGTTGGAAACGATTAAACTGTCATGTTTTTCCTGCCTCTATTCGATAATAATCCTACCAGCCGAATGCCGATTATCTCTTATTTGATTCTGGCAGGCTGTGTGCTGGTATTTTTATGGCAACTGGGCTTAAGCGGATATGACGAGCGCAAAGCCTTTATACAATTTGGCATCATCCCTTCTGTTTTATTGGGTTCAGAAAAATTACCCGCCACATTGGCCCTAGTACCGGACTGGCTAACCCTTATCACCTCCATGTTTTTGCATGGCGGGTTCCTGCATCTGGGCAGCAATATGCTGTATTTATGGATTTTCAGCGACAATGTAGAAGATTCGATGGGCCCATTGCGGTTTTGTGTATTTTATATTTTATGTGGAATTGGTGCCGGACTATGTCAGGCGGTTATTGATCCCGGCTCGCAAGTGCCAATAATCGGGGCATCTGGCGGTATAGCGGGTATTTTAGGCGCCTATATCCTGTTGCATCCTCGCGCGACTGTGCGGGTATTTATGCTGATTCTTGTCTTTGTCCGGATCATCAGCCTGCCAGCCTGGCTGGTACTGGGCGTATGGATAGCTGGCCAATTTGCTGCCGCCCCTTCCGGGCTTTCTGGCGGCGGTGGGGTGGCCTATTTTGCCCATATTGGCGGCTTTATCACCGGCATGGTGCTTATCCCGTTCTTCAAGCGCCGCGATATCCCGCTTCTGGCAGATGACCGCGCCGATGGCAAAGCTGGCTGGTCAGCAGAACCCATACCCTTTAGCACCTTAAAAGACGAAGCAAGGGCGCGATATACCCGCAGGCGGGGCGGCTCTGTGCCAAGCGTACGCAAACGCTATAAAGGGCCTTGGGGTTGATTTTGGGGGAGTTGATTTTTTGGGGGGGGTGATTTTTGGGGGGATAAATTTGAGGGGCAGAAAAAACCGTTTATGGCGCTACAGGGGCAGCAAAAATACTATTATCTGCATCCATCCTGGCAGTAAAACCCTGCGCTTCAACTTGGGCGGTTAGAGCATTAGCAGCTTCTTTTACAATTTTTATATCCAGGCCGGTTAACACCACCGCGGTACCAAATTGACCAGGTTTAAACCAGGGGTAAGAGCCAACGCTAACCCCATCAAAACGGGTGCTGATTTCTTCCATAACTCCAGCAATCGTTCCCTCACCGATAGCGCA
>JBMHCK010000161.1:0-4265 GCA_049889955.1 Puniceispirillaceae bacterium (SeqCode) | reverse complement strand
GGTTTAAGCGGGGTTACCCATTTATTTAATGCCTGCTCTCAGCTTACTGCACGGGCGCCTGGTATTGTCGGCACAGCCCTTTGCGATAGCCGCCTGTATGCAGGGATTATTGCTGATCGACATCATGTGCATGATGCTAATCTGGTCCTGGCAGTAGCGCAGATGCAAGACAGGCTATGTCTGGTAAGCGATACGATGCCCAGCTTTGGAACAAACCTATCCAGCTTTATTCTGCAAGGCCAGGAAATTTCGGTAAAAGAGGGGCGTCTGGTCTCTGCCGAAGGTCAGTTGGCTGGTGCACATTTAGGCCTGGATAAGGCAGTACGGAATATAATTTCTGTGACCCATATTGCCCCTGAAAAAGCCTTGCATATGGCGAGTGGCATTCCAGCAAAAATAGTGGGGCTAGATAGCGAATATGGCGCGGTGCAAGAGGGAAGGCTGGCCAGCCTAACCTGTCTGGATAAGGGGTTGCGGCCCCGTTGCGTTTATGTGCATGGAACAGCCTACTTGCCAGATACGCTGGATACGGTGCTGTGATACACGCCGCGCGCAATCGCCCGTGCCATGGTGGTTGCCCCAACATGACCCAACAGCGTTTCCAGCATAGGCGTTAACGTAATATTTTGGCTGGCGGTAGCCGCCGCAAAGACAAGATCGCCATCCATCAGACAATGTGCGGGCAGCACTGCACGGGCAAACCCGTCATGGGCGGTTATGGCCATTCGCTGGGCTTGTGGCTTGGTCAGGGCTAAATCAGTGGCAATAATGGCAATCGTAGTATGGGCGCGGCTATCATTATCCAGCATGGTTTTTGTAACCGGGAGGGATAGAGGATCAGCACTGGCCAGGCCGCGGCCACCAAATTCGTCTCCTACTTCAAAGGGGGCTGCCCAGAATTTGTTGCTTCCCGGCACAAACGGGCTGCCAAAACTATTGACCGCGGCCATAGCCCCAACGGTAAAGCTGCTGCCATCTTCTAGCTGGACTTGCATGGATGCCGAACCCAGCCCGCCCTTAGATGGGCCAGCCATTGCCCCTTTACCCGCACCAACAGAGCCAAGCGAAAAATTGGTGCCGCGGTTAAGATATGCTGAACAGCCAAGCTGGTAATAGGGGTTTTCATCCCACTCTTTATCGCCGCCATTTGCCAGATCAAATAAAATCGCGGCAGGTACAATTGGTACATGCTTGCCAGCTATGGCATAGCCGCGCCGCTCGCTTGCCATGATGTCACAAACACCGCTTGCTGCGCTCAACCCAAAGGCAGAGCCACCAGCAAGGACCAGCGCATCTGCATGGCTGACCAGCTTGTCAGTGGCTAGCAAATCAGTCTCACGGCTACCAGGGGCCCCGCCCATCACATGATAGGCAGCGGTAAAAGGGGTATCTGCACTAAGGACGGTAACACCGCTACACAGCCTGTCATCATCGCAATGACCAACCTGCAATCCTGTCACATCGGTGATCAGATTATGCTGGCCAACGCGCAAGGATAGGGCGTTATTTGTCATATCAGACTTTCAATTGGTCAATCAGTCTCACACTGCCAAGATGGGCGGCGGCCAACAGCATACCATGTTCTGTCAGCGTGTCTGTCTTGGCCAGGCTATATGCATCACAATAGCTGAGATAGTCTATCGCGGTAAAGCCAGCTGCCAGAATATTATCCTTTGCATTTTGCAGGCTCTCGTCAACCGCTTTGCCCTTGCGGATATCTGCTGCGGCTTCGCGCATATTGCGATAGAGGGCAGGAGCAATTTGGCGCTCTGCGGCGGGAAGATAGCCATTACGCGAGGACATAGCCAGACCATCTGCCTCTCTGATAGTTGGGCTTGCCAAAATTTTTACCCGCAAATCCAGATCTTCAACCATTTGCCGGATAACTTGCAGCTGTTGATAATCTTTCTCGCCAAAAACGGCAACATCCGCGCCTGTTTGTTGAAATAGTTTTAAAACAATGGTGGCAACGCCGGTGAAAAAATGTGGCCGGGTTTCTGCCTCATAACCTAGGGCTACGCCAGATGGAGATATGGTGGTCGCATGACCGCTTTTATACATCTGTTCAGGAAGGAAGACAGCATCACAGCTGCCAGCGTCGCGTAATTTTGCAAAATCCGCTTCGTTCGTGCGCGGATATATATCGAAATCCTCACCTTGCGCAAATTGCAAAGGGTTCACATAGATGGTGGTGATAATTTTATCTGCCTGCCCGGTAAGGGTGTCTAGCAGGGACAGATGACCTGCATGCAGATTACCCATAGTTGGCACGATACCAATGCGCTGGCCGTCTTGTTTCCAAATAGCCAGCTGGGCTGCCATTTCATCTTTACTTCGTAAAATTTTCATCGGGCAAAATTTTCATTTGTCAGTATCACTTCGCCTCTGATAGGGGCCTTTGCGCTCTTATAGGACAATTAAGAGGTCTTGTCTTATGAAGAATGGCGTTAAGCAATATTTTTCCCCAAGCCCAAAGGATAAAACCCGGGCCAAAGAATAAAATAGCGCGCTATTGATTTATTTTTCTGGGTTTTTGGCGAGCAAATCTTTCAGATGCAGAACCGATTCAGTTGGCCCGATTTCGGCAACACCGCGGCAAAATAAATCCATAATTGCAGAGCTCAGCGGACTATCCTCATGCGCCTGAATGTAATAGCCAATATCCTTTGCGGCATTGCTAAGAGAAAATTGCAGACCACTAATATCCTTGTCGGTCAGAAATGGGCGAAAACGCTCTAGCACAACTGAATTACCGCCGCCAACATGCAAAACATCCAAAAATCTTTGTGGGTCAATGCCTTGCTTATCTGCCTGTGCCGCCGCTTCAGCCATGACGGCTGCATAGCCCAGCGATACATAATTATGGATCAGCTTCAGGGCCTGACCGGAACCCACCTCACCGGCGTGGATAATATGTTCGGCAAATTGCGATAACAGGGGATAGAGATGATCAAATTCTGCTTTGTCTGCTCCGACAATCAAATTTAACCGGCCTTCTGCGGCTTCCTTTGGGGTGCGGGTCATGGCCGCATCGATAAAGGGAATATTCGCCTCTGCTAATCTGGCGGCAAATTCGCGGGTTTTTTCTGGCATGCTTGTCGAACAATCAACAATTATTTGCCCTTTTTTCCCATGCTCAAAGACCCCCCCTTTGCCGAATAAAATTTCCTCTACCTGCACAGCCCCGGTAACGCAGAGTAGGATAATATCTGCCTTCTCGATGGTCTGTTCAATGGTTACGGCAGGTTTGGCCCCATTTCTTTGTAATTGCGCGGTTGGCTGATTGCCAGCATGGGTAAGAAAGGTCAAATGATAGCGGCTATCTTTCAAAATATTGCTGGCAATACCATGCCCCATCAGACCAATGCCGATCATACCAATCTTCATAAAACAGTATCCTTTTTGTTTGTCAGGCCAGCTGGATATGGCCCTTTGGTGGATATAGAATTCTGGCTTCTTATCATGTATTAGTTTAAACTGAATAACAGAAGCGGGATATTAACTTATCCGCTTTATGGTGCGGTGTTCGCTATGCTTGTGCAAGAAGTATCACAAGCGCGCCTTCTGTATAAGGGGTTTTAGGGTTAGGGTATGCAGTCAGCTTCGCAAGTAATTGCCTTTACCTCTGGCGGGATAGGGGATCAGCTTTATCATTTCAGCCAGATACAGGCCCTGTCCAATTATCATAATAGCCCGGTAGATTTAGTCTGTCGCCAGCACGCGATGCTGGCCAGCCTATGTGATAATTCCAGCTGGGCAGGCCAGATATTGGATGCAGACCCGCTTCGCTCGGTCACCCGTCCGCGCAGTTTCCTGCGGGCTGTGCGCCAAATACAGGGCAACAAATATCGCTATGCCTATATCCTGCATCGCTCTACCAGTTTCAAGCTGGCTGCCAAATTGGCGGGCATTAAACAGATTACAGGCCTGGCAGGGGCGGGGAGCGATAGATGGCTGGTGGATAAGCTGTTATCTGCTGATGCTGGCGGGGATCGCCGGTCAGCCTGGGGCCATCGCCCCTTTATCGCGGCAATGGATGCCTATCTAGCAGAGCGCGGTCTGGATTTTGAGGGTCCGCCTCCGATTGTGCCGGCAGCAGATGATACGGCTGCTATTCAACGCCTGTTCGCCGATTTCCCGCGCCCGTGGATTATCACCAATTTATTTACACAAGATATTAATCGGTGTTGGCCGCAAACAGCCGCCATGCAAAGATTGTCTGATGCCCAGGCCCGGCATGGTGGCACTATTTTTATCAGCTCTGG
>JBMHCK010000160.1:0-7634 GCA_049889955.1 Puniceispirillaceae bacterium (SeqCode) | reverse complement strand
GATAATGCATTATTGCCGCGCCCTATCTCGGATTACATTCCTGATAACAACCATTCCTCTTGGCGCCGTCTTGGCATTGGGTTGTTCGAATGCGACGTTATTTTCGACAATGATCAGGGACGTGCAAAATTTTATCGTATCGCCCCTGGAACCGCTATCCCGTCGCATACCCATACCGGAACTGAGGTCACGCTTGTTCTGCAAGGCGGCTTTACGGACGAGACAGGCAGCTATGGCCCTGGTGATATCGCGGTTCAGGAAGAGGGATGCGAGCATAAGCCGGTTGCCGATAATGACGGGGAGTGCCTGGTCTTTGCTATCAATCATGGCGATATCCGCCTGACCGGCCCGATCGGACGCGTATTAAACCTGCTGGTTAATTAATCTTTTCAAAAAAATCCTGTCGCAGCCAGCCAGGAACGGCGGCTGTCAATCAGGTCTGGCTACCTGATATAAAAATCCTGACAGATCATCCCTGATAGATAACAGTGGCAAGACTGGCCATAGCGATCAGGCTAAGATGCAGGCGCAAACGCCGCATCCAAAACGGCCAATAGCCCCTTGCCAGCCATATCAAATCTGCCACTAGCGCCACGGCGAACCCGGCAAGCAACAGAACCGCCGCGATAGAGGCTGGCAAAAGTACAGCAAACCAACCTATTAAGGACAGGCTAACCGACCAAAATAAGGCAGTTGACGGGGAAATGATATGTGTTTCTGTCGGCATCATTATCGCACGGCCCCAATGCAACCCGCCTAAAAAGCTGAGGATGATCGCGCCATAGCTTAGCAAGGCGAATTTCAAGTCAAATGGTAAAGCGAAACTGGCAACGCCCATATCCGGATAAATAATAACAAGCCCTAACCCTAAAAACGGAAATGCCCCGGCGTAACCCAGCCAATTAGCGGTTTGGATACAGGCTTGCTCGGATGGGGACATATCATTCATTATTTTACCTCGCCAGCCAGAAAGCGCGATAGAACCGGCATCATCCCGTCGATTATTTTTGCCACCCCATCGGCATTTGGATGCAAGCCATCGCGCTGATTAAGGGCGGGGACCAGGGCCACATTCTCAAGGAAGAATGGATAAAAAGCGAGGTCATATTTCTGCGCTAATTCTGGATAGATGGGGTTAAATTCGCGGCTATATTCTGGCCCTAAATTTAACGGGGCTAACATTCCACATAAAAAAGTCTTTATGTTCAGCGCTGCCAAGCGGGCAATAATCTGGTCCAGATTCTGGCGCGTTGCCCCGGGGTCCAGCCCGCGCAGCAAATCATTTCCGCCCAATACAATCATCACATAATCAGGTTGCTCGCTTAAAGCCCAATCCAGGCGGGCCGCCCCTCCGGCACTGGTATCACCGGACACGCCTGCATTTAAAATCTCTATTCTAAAGCCGTTTGCAGATAGACGGTCTTGCAACTGGCTGGTAAATCCCTGCTCGGCTGGCAAGCCATAACCGGCCACCAATGAATCGCCAAACACCATTAACCGCGGCACATCCGCCTGTACCAGCTTTATCGACGAAAAAAGCATTAAAACCAGCGTCAATATTCCAGCAAAAGGCAGATGAAATACTTTTTTTGATTTTTTGGCTTGGCACATCACAAGACATATCCCATATCAGTGAGGAAAGCTCAGCATATAATGCGCAAAGCCCCCTTTCATGCGGCTTAACCAGCCGCCCTGTAGCATGATATAAGGTTATCTTTATGCCAGTTCAAGAAACGAAGCCCCCTACGATTTCAGATAAGCCGATTTCAGACAAGCCGATTTCAGATAAGACGAGATCAGGCGATATGGTGATATCACTGGAAAATGCCAGCCTGTCTTTTGCTGGTGCCACAGGCCAGGTTGATATCCTGAAACAGATCAGCCTGGATATTCCAGCAGGTCAATCGGTGGCGATACTGGGGCCAAGCGGGGCTGGAAAAACTAGCTTGCTGATGCTGATAGCTGGCCTGGAAAGCCTGAGCGCGGGAAAAGCGGCACTCGCTGGCCAGGATATCACGGCAATGAATGAAGATGCCCTTGCCCAATTGCGGCGCGACCATGTCGGCATAGTCTTTCAGGCCTTTCGTTTAATCCCCTCTATGACAGCTTTGCAAAATGTGGCCGTACCGCTAGAGCTGGCAGGCGATAGCCAGGCCAATGAAAAAGCAGCTGAGGCGCTAAAAAGCCTTGGCCTTGGCCATAGGATGCACCATCTGCCAGACCAGCTATCTGGCGGCGAGCAACAGCGTGTAGCTATCGCGCGCGCCATTGTTACCTGCCCGGACATCCTGCTAGCAGACGAGCCGACAGGCAATCTGGATAGCGCAACTGGCACCGCGGTAATCAAAGAATTATTTGCCGCCGCGACGTCGGTAAATGCCGCGCTGGTCCTCATCACCCATGATGAAGGGCTGGCGATGCAATGCCAGCGTTTACTGCGTATCGAGGATGGCAAGCTCACGACCGACGAGCTGATAAAGGCAGATAAAGATGAATAATAGCTGGTCACTCGCCTGGCATTTTGCCAGATGCGAGATAAGAGGTTCAGTATCCCGCTTTCGGGTGTTCCTGGCGGCCCTGATGCTGGGCGTGGCCGCAATTGGCGCGGTTGGTTCTGTTGCCGAGGCGATGCGAGCCGGCATTGATAATAATGCGCGCAGCCTGCTAGGTGGCGATTTTGAGCTTTCCAGCCTGCATATTCCGCCAGAACAAAGCTTACTGGATTTTGCCGATAATGCCGGAACCCGCTCGGATATTTTGCAAATGCGGGCAATGCTGGGCAATCCGGAAAAATCTGGCACCGCTACATCGCCGAGAAGCACACGCAAGCTGGTAGAATTAAAGGCTGTTGATAGCGCCTATCCACTGGTTGGTGCGGTTGAGCTGGCACCGAATATCCAGCTTGCCGAAGCGCTGGCCGATAGAGGTGCGGTTGCCGCCCCGGCATTGCTAGCGGCACTGGATTTGGAAATTGGCGATAGCGCAACTTTGGGCGATATAAATGTGACCATTCGTGCCAGCCTGACCGCTGAGCCAGATCAATCTATCAGCTTTGTCGGGTTTGGCCCGCGCCTGATTATCAGCCAGCAGACATTGAAAGATACTGGCTTGCAAAATGAAGGGGCATTTATTTCCTATAAATCAAGATTGCGAATACAAGACCCTGCCCGCTTGCCAGAAATTGAAGCAGCTCTTCGTGAACAGGTGGAAGGCAGCTATATTCGTTTGCGCACCCTGAATTCTGCTGGCGCCGGGTTTGAACGATTTGTGGAACGCGCAGAATTATTTTTAATGCTGGTTGGATTAACTGCGTTACTGATTGGCGGCCTGGGGGTTAGCGGGGCGGTGCGTGCCTGGCTGTTGAGCCGGATGAATGTTATCGCGACCTTGAAATGTCTGGGTGCCTCCTCACAGCTGATTTTCCGTGTTTACATCTTACAGGTGATGGCGATTGCCAGCCTGGGGGTATGTGCCGGCGTGGCCATTGCCGGGCTTTCGCCTTTTCTGGCAGCTAATTTTTTTGCTGCCTATGTGAATGTGCCCTTGATGACCGATTTTTATGCCAAGCCGCTCTTGCTTGCAGCCAGCTTTGGGATGTTGACCACCTTTGTGTTTGCGGTCTGGCCCTTATCGCGCACCCGCCATATTCGCGCAGCCCACCTGTTCCGCTCGCTTATGCAGATGCCCTCTGGCAAGCCGTCGATTGCCGCTCTTATGACCGTGATTTCAGGATGTGCTGGGCTAGTGGGTCTGGCGGTTCTGGCTACTGGTAATCTGGTCCTGTCCCTGAGCTTTATGGCGGCAGCCCTGATTTCCATGGGCCTGTTATATCTGCTGGCAGGGGCTGTATTGCTGGGGTTACGGCGGGTAGTGCCGCCAGCTTATGTCCCCGCCCATCTGGCCCTGTCCGCGGTTACGCGCAAAGGCTCTCCGTTGCAATCTATCATAATCGCTTTTGGCCTTGGCCTGTCTGTTCTGGTTGCGGTGGTATCCAGCCAGCATAATTTAATGGCCCAATTAAGCAGCCGTGCCGCCGCAGATGCCCCGGACTGGTTTTTTATTGATATTCAGCCGCAACAGATAGACCCGTTTATAGCCGATATCCAGGCACTATCCAGCGATACTATAATTGAACAAACTCCGATGTTGCGTGGGCGGGTGATTGCGCTGAATGATACACCCGCCAGCCAGGCGAATAAGGATGTGGATAGCAGCTGGATTTTGCGCGGTGATCGCGCCCTGACCTGGCAAGCAGAGGCCCCGGAAGGCGCAAAAATCACGCGCGGGGAATGGTGGCCATCAGATTATAGTGGCCCGCCTTTGATGTCTATTACCGAAGATATGGCCCGCGATTACAACCTGGCGATGGGCGATAGCGTGACGTTAAATATTCTGGGGCGCGAGATTACCGCGAAAATTGCCAATGCCAGAAAAGTGGAATGGGAAAGCTTTAGAATAAATTTTGTGTTTATCATGTCGCCTGGCTTGCTGGATGGGGCCCCGCATAGCTGGCTGGCAACCACCCGTTCATCTGACGCTGAAACAGCTCGGAAGATCGAAGCCAAAGTCACTTCCGATTTCAATAATGTATCGGCAATATCGGTCAGTGATGCGGTGCAAACCGTTGAAAAAGTCCTGCAGCTGCTGGGTGCCGCGATACAGATGACCGCAATTGTCACCCTGTTATCTGGTCTGGCTGTCCTTGCTGGCAGTGTTGCCAATTCTGAAGCCCAGCGTTTTACCGATTCCATGATTTTGAAAATTCTGGGGGCCAGACGGGCAGATATTATCCTTGCCTGGGTTTTGGAATATAGCCTGCTCGCGGTTCTGACCGCGATGGTCGCTATCGTTATTGGCAGCGCCACCAGCTATGCATTAATCAGCTTTTTCATTGGCGCAGAATTCACCTTTAATCTGGGGCTTGTTGCCCTTACCGCTTTTTCAGGGGCTGCCTTTACGATTTGTCTGGGGCTTGCCGGCGCAATGCGCACCCTGGGCAGCAAGCCGGCACCGTTCCTACGGGAGACGATTTAGAAAAAACAATTTCCGCCTGAGCGCTTTTTTCTGATATAGAACAGCATGATTTAAACGAAATTTATGCCTTCCGGCTTGCGGCGTTAACATGCAAGGAGAGAACAGATGTCCACACAACAGGTAAAAAAAGTTGTTTTAGCCTATTCAGGTGGTCTGGACACCTCTGTGATTTTGAAATGGCTGCAGGAAGAATATCGCTGCGAAGTTGTCACCTTTACCGCTGATCTGGGTCAGGGAGAGGATATTGAACCTGCCAGAGAAAAAGCCAAGCTTTTAGGCATCAAAGATATCTATATCGAAGATTTGCGCGAAGAATTTGTGAAAGATTATGTCTTCCCCATGTTTCGGGCTAATGCGCTATATGAAGGTCTGTATCTCTTGGGAACCTCTATTGCGCGGCCTCTTATTGCCAAGCGGCAGATAGAGATTGCCCGCGAAGTAGGGGCTGATGCGGTCTCGCACGGGGCGACTGGCAAAGGCAATGATCAGGTGCGCTTTGAGCTCGGCTATTATGCCCTGCAGCCAGATATTAAAGTGATCGCGCCATGGCGGGAATGGGACCTGGCTTCGCGTACCAAGCTTATCGCCTATGCAGAAGCTAACCAAATCCCGGTACCAAAGGACAAGCGAGGCGAAGCCCCATTTAGCGTTGATGCCAATTTGTTGCATATCTCGGCAGAAGGAAAAGTGCTGGAAGATCCAGCCCTGCCGCCAGAAGAATATGTCTTTTCCCGCACCGTCTCGCCAGAAGAGGCCCCGGACACAGCTGAACATGTCAAAATACAGTTTATTGGCGGCGATCCCGTTGCCATTAACGGGGTGGAAATGTCCCCAGCTACCTTGCTGACAGAATTAAACAGGCTGGGCGGCAAGCATGGCATTGGCCGTCTGGATTTGGTTGAAAATCGGTTTGTGGGGATGAAATCCAGAGGGATTTACGAGACACCAGGCGGCACTGTATTGCTGGCAGCCAGAAGGGCGATTGAATCGATCACTTTGGACCGGGGGGCGGCGCATCTCAAAGACGAGCTGATGCCACGCTATGCAGAGCTGGTTTATAATGGTTTCTGGTTTGCCCCGGAACGCGAAATGCTACAGGCTGCGATTGATAATTGCCAAGATATGGTCAATGGCGAGGTTGAATTAAAGCTGTATAAAGGCAACATGATTATTGTCGGACGCCGCTCACCAAACTCGCTATATTCTGAAGATTTGGTTACCTTTGAAGAAGGTGCGGCAGATTATGATCATCATGATGCACATGGATTTATCCGCCTAAACGCCCTGCGCTTGCGGGTAAATGAAATGGCCCGCCGCCGCATGAAACCATAAGCTAGCGGGTCCACGAAAAATGAATTTCTAGCTGGCTATTTTTTGGCTGACTATTTTTTGGCCAACTATTTTTTGGCCATATCCAGACATGTCTCGCCGACGCTTCCGTCATGTGCGCGTTGTTTGAACAGCACAAACTTGGCCGGTGCCAGTGCAAAGCCGCTATCACGCATGCCCGTCGCACAATCCCCTACAAAAGATACATGGTAGCTGGCATTGCCATTGGAATGGCGGGCGAATTCCTGATAGCTGGGCGTACTAACCCCAACCAGAAAACCCGCGATCAAAATAACTGGTAGCATGTTCACATCTCCTTTTTTAGACCTACATAACTATGCAGCACGTTAACGATTTCAAGGAAATATCTACCCAAATTAAGCACAATTAGCGGCACAAAAGCGGCAAAAAAACGACTGGCGGGATAGGTCGCCTGCTTAATTTTATGAAAATAAATGGTCTGTTACAGGCAGGCTATATGCTACACTATGTTCGCAATAGAGGCCTGTATAACGCCCCTTTATAATGCGGAATGAACGAGTTTTTTATTCAAATCATTCCCAGCATTCTGTATGAATAAAGTAAACCACCACCATAGCTGATAAGGATATCGCCATGTCATTTGAACTACCAGACCTGCCTTATGCCTACGATGCGCTCGCCCAAAATGGCATGTGCAGCGAAACCCTCGAATTTCACCATGATTTGCATCACAAAGCTTATGTTGATAATGGCAATAAGCTGATAGCTGGCACAGAATGGGAAGCAAAATCCCTGGAAGATATTATCACCGGAACCTATGCCGCAAATGCGGTTGCACAAAACGGCATTTTCAATAATGCCTCTCAGCATTGGAATCATATCCAGTTCTGGGAAATGATGGGTCCAGATGGCCGGAAAATGCCTGGCGAGCTGGAAAGCGCTATTACCGCATCTTTTGGATCGATTGACGAATTTAAAGCGCAATTTGTTGCCGCCGGGGTTGGTCAATTTGGCGCCGGCTGGTGCTGGCTGGTCCAGGAAGCATCAGGCAACCTTGCCATTACCAAAACAGAAAATGGGGTCAACCCGCTTTGCTTTGGCCAGACAGCCCTGCTTGGCTGTGATGTATGGGAGCATTCCTATTATATTGATTTCAGAAATAAGCGCCCGGTATATATCCAGAATTTCCTGGATAATCTGGTAAATTGGGAAAATGTTGCCTCCAGAATGGCTGGCTAAATAGCCCCTCAGAGAACGACATAAACAACATAAAACAGGATAAAGCAGAG
>JBMHCK010000159.1:0-28129 GCA_049889955.1 Puniceispirillaceae bacterium (SeqCode) | reverse complement strand
CTATGCAGACCAGACAAAATCTGCCAGCTCTTGCCAGACCAGCGGTGTTGGCGCGGCCAGCAGCACACCCTTATCCCCTGCCCTGTAGCGCCTGCCAGACGGGCCAAGCCGTACATGATAGCCCATCGCCTCCATCACCATAACCACAGGCACGCTATCCCAATAGGTCAGCTTGCTATGCATAAGATAGTCACTTTTGCCGCAGGCAATATTCATCGCCTCTACCCCGGCAGAGCCAACATGAAACCGACCTTTTAGTGTTTTCAGCTTTTCTCTTACCCGGTCACGAATATCGGTTGAAAAACCCATCGCATTCATATTGCCCCGCATTTTATCAAGGGGAGGATTATCTGTGCGCCCGGCACATATTCGTACCTGTCCATCGCTGTCGATAAAGCGCGGATGCTGGCCAGTCCGTGCCATCACACTTTCTTTGCTCAACGGTTTATGCAGCCATGCCGCAACCGGCACGCCGTCATATAATAGCCCCAGCATAGAGCAAAACTCGGAATGTCCCTTTACAAAATTCCGGGTGCCATCCAGCGGGTCAATAGTCCAGACAAATCCGCTATCCAGCGCCGATGGCAGGCCGAATTGAGCGGTGTTTTCTTCAGCAACAAAACGGGCATCTAGTAACAGGGGTTGCAAACCCTCTATCAGTTTTTTCTCAGCCCTCTTATCGGCAATAGTCACAAAATCTGTTGCCGAGCTTTTCGTTTGAATATCTGGTTCCTGTAAATTCTGAAAATAGGGCAAAATATCCCGCTCCCCGACCCTTTCGAGGAGAGCGATTATCTTATCATCAAAATGTGCTGGTAGTTCCGGGATGCGCTCAGGCATCATCGCCATCTAGCCCCTGCAAATCAACGGGTCCAGCTGGCATAATCGTGGAAACAGCATGTTTATAAATCAGCTGGATATGCCCTTCTCGTTTCAGCAATATTGAATAGCTGTCGAACCAGGTTACTACCCCCTGTAATTTCACCCCATTTACTAGAAAAATGGTTACAGAAACATGCTGTTTTCTAATTTGATTCAGAAAAATATCTTGTAAATTCTGGCCTTTATCCATTATCTGCCTCCATTTTTATCTCTTTTATTTGGCAACCGGATTTACGCTGTCCCGCCTTTTGCATAACGCAGATAATCTTCGCGCAATGCCGCACTTACCGTCCCCACCTGCCCATTTGCGATTACGGTGTCGTTAATTTTGGTTACAGCGGTTACGATTGATGTTGCGCTGGTCAGGAAAACTTCACGGGCGTTCAGCATTTCTTCCACATCAAACGGGCGTTCTATAACTTTCAACTGATGCTCGCCTGCTAGTCTTTGTACGGAGCGGCGGGTAATACCGTTCAAAATATTTTCATTAGCGTTGCGGGTAATTAATTCCCCCTTATCTGTTAAAATCCACACATTGCTGGAAGAGCCTTCAGATACGCTGCCATCTGGCATGACCAAGATAGCTTCAAAGGCACCCGCCTCTGCGGCTTGTTGTTTGGCAAGGCAATTTGGCAGCAGCTGAATCGTTTTGATATCGCGCCTCGCCCATCGCTCATCGGCAAGGGTGATAGCCGCTACCCCGTTTTGGCTAGCAGCTGGCGGATGGGCTAGCGGCTTGGCAGTCATCACAAGTGCTGGCCAGCTGGCGGAAGGGAATTTATGATCCCGGCGAGCCACACCGCGGGTTACCTGAATATAAATTGTGCCATTGACCAGCTGATTTAAACGGATCATGCGGGCGATGATCAGCCGCAAGGCAGCATCAGAAATAGGCGCGTCCATTCGTATAGAATTTAGGGACTTATACAGCCTTTCTAAATGACCATCATAATCTACAGGCTGGCCATTTACGACCAAAACCACCTCATAGATCCCATCGCCAAATTGATAGCCTCTATCTTCGACATGCACCGATGCCTGACTATGGGCAATATACCGACCATTTACATAGGCAATGCGTGACATAGATACCTCATTTACCACATTTGTTGTTGTCTCGGCTTTCAGCAGATTAAAGCTGATCTGATAAAATAGATTCAGCGCGGCTGGCCTTTCCAGGTGCGGCAAATAATACAACCCTGTCGCCAGCTTCGATAACGGTATCTCCGCGTGCCGCTATCACCACATCTTTACGCAAAATGGCGCCAATAGCGACCCCTTTTGGAATCCGTGATTTACGTAGCGGTTGACCAACCAGAGGCGAGGTTGGCAGCGCTTCTGCCTCTAATACTTCGCCCAAGCCCTCTACCACTGAATGCACATCCAGAATACGGCCACGCCGAATATGTTCCAAAATAGAGGAAACAGTGATTTGCGGCGGATTAATCACCGCATCCACGCCTAGCGCGCTAATCAAAGGAACAAAGCCCGGCATATTGACCAGTGCCACTGTATGCAAGGCGCCCATTCGTTTGGCCAGCAAGGCAGACAGTATGTTCACCTCATCATCGTTTGATACAGAAACAAAGGTTTCAGCAGTAGTAGCACCAGCCTCTTTCAGAATATCTGCTTCTAGCGCATTTCCCCAGATAACACTGGTATGTTGCAGCTGTTCGGCAATTTTACGAGCCTGTGCGCGGTCGCGCTCGATAATGTGAACCACAGCATTATCCCGCGCAGCTTCGATATTCTGGGCCAGTAAGGCGCCAATATTACCCCCGCCTGAAATCACAATAGAGTGCGCTTCCTCTTCGGTATGCCCAAAGCTGGCCATAGCCCGTGCCGCATGATTTTCGTCACAAACAAAATATACCCGATCATCAGGCTGCATCATATCGGTACCGTCACGCGGCACAATCACCTGATTATTTCGAATAATCGCGACCACCGTCATGCTAAGGCCAGGGAACAGATTTGTCAGATGCCGAAGCGGCGTTGCCAGAATAGGACAATTTTCTTTACATAACACGCCGATCAGCTTGATCTTGTTTTCTGCCATATCCTTGACATCAAAAGCGCCTGGCATCTGTAATTGGCGCCCTACGGCTGCGGATACCTCGCGTTCCGGCGAGATAATATAATCAATTGGCAGATTATCACGGCTATAGAGCTGACCAACTTTTGGATCCAGATAGGCACGAGAGCGAATACGGGCAATGCGTGTAGGGGTCTCAAAAATCGTATGCGCAACCTGACAAGCCACCATATTAATTTCGTCTGATTCGGTAACCGCGATCAGCAGCTCAGCCTCTTTCAGGCCAGCTTGTGCCAAAATATCGGGGTGTGAGGACACCCCCTCTACGGCGCCAACATCTGCCTGTTCGGTAAGCCGCTGTAGCTTGTCTGGATCCGCATCGATAACGGTAACATCATTCTGTTCGGCCGAAAGGTGACGCGCAATTGCGTTGCCAACAATACCTGCTCCACAAATAACGATTTTCATAAAAGACCTGCCCTTTTAAAGCTTTATATATAATGTAAGCGCGGCATCCTGATAGACCGTTAAGGTAAAGCGCCCATTTTTACGCATCTGGTGACTATCCTGTTCTAAAATCTGCCTCGTTATGCCGCAATCTTGCAATTTTGGCAAATCTGGCTTGTCTGTCTGGCACGCTGTCAATAAAGGCTATGAGCGAAAATCGCACAGCTACTCTACCTTTAGCGATTTCAGCTTCCGATGTAGTGCAGAGCGTTCCATCCCGATAAATTTAGCCATTTGCGATATATTACCCTCAAATTTTTGCAGCTGTGAGGTCATATATTCACGCTCAAACAATTCTCGTGCCTCTCGCAAGGGCAGAGAAAGGCTTTGTTGCAGAACCTGATTTGCCTCTTCAACAGGTGCAGATAACAGCTCAGCTGGCAACGCATCTAGGCTAACCACCCCTTGTGCTGGCTTTTCATTTAATATCAGAATTGTTTCTATGACATTACGAAGCTGACGCACTGACCCAGGCCAGTCATAAGAGCGCATGGCATTTAACAAATCATCACCCAGCTTAACCGGAGGGCGCCCCAGCTTGGCCGCGCTATCCTCAACAAAATGCTGGGCTAGCAAGCCAATATCCTCTCGCCGCTCTATCAGGCCCGGTACCGTCATGGAGATCACCCCTAACCGGTAATATAAATCTTCTTTTAGCGCGCCGCCTTCAATTGCGGCAGCCAAATCCTGAGACGAGGCAGAAATAATACGAACATCGGTGGTAACCTGATCAGTACCCCCTACCCGCCGAAAAGTTTGCTCGGCAACCGCACGGACAAGCCGGCTCTGGGTTTCCGGCGGTAAATCGCACAGCTCATCAAAATATAAGGTGCCGCGATGAGCCTGCTCAAATAGACCAACAATCCGGCGACCAGATGCCAGAAGCTCGGAGCCAAAAAGTTCTGTATCGGCGTTTTCGGCGCCAATACGCGCACAATGGGCAACAACAAACGGGCCATCCTTGCGCTCGGATTGGGCGTGAATGGCTCTGGCTACCACTTCTTTGCCAGAACCTGTAGGCCCGGTGACCAGGATGCGGCTAGCGGTACCGGCAACTTTTTCAATGGTTGTACGCAGCTGTTTGATCTGGGCGGACTGCCCGACCAGCTGTACCTGTTTTGAGGCACCGCTTAACGCGCGTAATTCGGCATTCTCCCGGGTTAGGCGGCTTTGCTGCAGGGCCCGCCGCACAGTCAGCAGCAGCCGTTCTGCCTTAAACGGTTTTTCAATAAAATCATGCGCGCCCTTTTGGATGGCCTGAACCGCTGTTTCCACATTGCCATGTCCAGAAATCATCAAAATCGGCACTTCAGGATATAGATTCTGGCACCAGCTTAGCACCTCCAACCCGTCCATATCTGAATCGCGCATCCAGATATCGAGAATAATACAGGAAGGCGGGCGCGAGGTAATAACTGCACGGGCTTCTTCGGCATTGGCTGCCTGTACGGTCAAAAACCCCTCATCTTCCAGCGTTAGGCTGATAAGAGAGCGAATATCCGGCTCATCATCAACAACTAGGATTTCTTCATTCATGCCTGTGTCCCTTGCTGGCCAGTTTCCGGCTGAACATGTGGCATTGTAAGCCGTACAACCGCCCCCTGCTCTGGATGATTAGACAAGGTAATTTGCCCATCATGATCAGAGATAATCTTTTGGGCAATTGCAAGACCAAGTCCGGTACCTTTGTTGCGGGTGGTAATATAGGGCTCTAGATAACGTTCAACATCTTCACCCGCAAAACCGCTGCCATAATCGCGCAAGGTGATAAGGGCATTCTCGCCTTCTAGGGCAATATTTATATCAATCCGCAGGCGGCTCTGCCCATCTGACTTTTTGCCTGTTTGATTTTTCGGTTGTTTTGTTTCCTGCATATTTTCGATAGCATTCTTCATTAAATTGGTGAGCATTTGGCGCATTAACCCGGTATCCGCCATTACCCAAACTGGCTGGTTATCTTCAGGAAAATCAAAGATAATTTCCAAATCGCTATAGGTTTGTAGCAAAGTTTCCTGCTCGCGTATTAACTGACATAAATCTGTCTTTTTCATGACCGGTGCCGGCATTCTGGCAAATTTTGAAAATTCCTCTACCATTCGGCCAATATCGCCAACCTGACGGCTGATAATGGTGACATAATCATCAAATTTTTGAGCTTCATCTGTATCTTCTGGCCGATATTTTTTCATCAGCCTGTCTGTAGCCAGCGCTATTGGCGTTAAGGGATTTTTGATCTCATGGGCAATACGCCGTGCGACATCTGCCCAGGCCGCTTTGCGCTGGGCCGCCAGAAAATCTGTAATATCATCAAAGGTCAGCACATAGCCAACCAGGCGCCCTTCCACCTGTTCTGATACCAGCCGAACCCTCAGGGTATGGGCGCGGGCCTGCCGGCGAATAACAATCTGCTGTTCCGAGGATTGCCGGCGCCTCTGCGAGGCAAGTTGGTCAAAGACAGGTTTAAATTCAGGGTGTGTCTCAACCAGCTTTTGACCAATAAGGGTATCAAAATCTGTATCAAGCAGCATGCAAGCCGCCTGATTAGGCAAGGTTACCACACCTTTTTTATCGAGGCCAATTACCCCAGAGGTAACCCCGCCCAGCACCGCTTCGGTAAATTCCCGTCTTGCATCTAATTGCTTATTCGCCTCAACCAATTGCTCGCGGCTATTGGATACTTCGTCCAGCATCCCGTTAAAGCTGGTACCCAAACGGGCAATTTCATCCATATTGTCGATTACCGGCACCCTTTGTTTCAGATTGCCAGAGCGCACCTGTTCAGCAACACCAATAATGCTGACCAGAGGCTCAACAATCGAATTCGCAAGGGTCAGGCCAATCCACAGGGCAGATAGTACCAACAATAAAGCTACGACAAAAAACATCACCGCAAAGGAAATTTGCAAATCAAATTGCCGCAGCCCGATAGATTGATATTCATTAACCGCCAACTGTGTGCGATCCAGCGCAGACAACACATTTGCATCTACAAAACGGCCAGCCATAAGATAGGCATCTACAAAACTATTCAATTTTACAATGGCTTGTATCTTGTTGTTATCTCTTGGTGTGATGATAACAACATCCCCTGCCCGGGCTTGTTCAAGCAGCTGGTCATCAATTTTTGAGAAGCTGATAGAAAAGGCAAATTGAGATTTCGCCTTAATTCTGCCCGTGCCATCGACAATGACGCTTTCCGACAGGTTCCGCAATACCGTCTGATTGGACAGATATTCATTTAGCAATTTTTGATTATTGACCAGCCGCGGGGCTTCGCGGTTGATATCATTGGCCATGGTCAGAATTTGCCCGCGAACCGAGCGTGCATGTTCTTCAAAATAGGCACCAGCCACCTCAACAGATTCATTCACCGCCGTGGAGATGCGCTCCGAGAACCATCCTCGCAGCGAGTAATCTATCAGCGATACGGCAAATACAGCCACCAAAATGGAAGGTACCGCGGTTATCAGGCCAAATAGCATCACCAGACGCAAATGCAGCTGTGCCCCTGCCAAACGCTGTTTGCGCTCATACCAAAGCCGTAATAATTGCCGGCCAACAAAAATGGCCAGCACCAACAGCAAGCCAATAGCCAGAAAAATAGCCGCAGACAGAACACGTGACTGGCTGCTGATATCGCTGACCGTGCCAAAGGATAAAAACACCGTAAACCCTATAACAAAGCTTAACACAATCAAAATATAGCCAATATGGTCGCGGGACAGGCGGCGGCGCAGCGCATGCCATCGGCTGGCTTGCCCTTTCCCTGGCTGTGTTTGGTGTGTTGATTTGGCAGTTGCCATAGCTGATTTAATGCCCTTCCTGCCGATTCTTTCGGTAAACATCCCGGCTGCTTGGAATACTCAACTCTTTGATTTTTTTCCGCAAGGTATTTCGGTTCAGCCCCAAAATATGGGCCGCCTTAATCTGATTTCCAGCCGTATGATACAGGGTTTCTATAATAAGCGGCTTTTCGATTTCAGCCAATATCCGGCTATGCAGACCCGGCATCGGGCTGGCATCCCCTGTAGCGGCAAAGTACCGCTTAATATGCTGGCTAAACATATCGGTTAAATTTGTCTCTACAAGCGGGGCGGAAGCAGATGTGCTTTTCGCTGCCCGTCCGATTTCTTCAGCAACCACTGCGGCGGTCAGGCGGCCATATTGTTCGGTCAGGAACAACCTTTTTAAAATAAGTTCCAATTCCCTGATATTGCCTGGCCATTCATAGGCTTGCAATCTGGCAACCGCTTCATCCTCGACGATTTTCTCGGTATTCAATTCTTCAGAAAAACGGTTGCATAATAGCTGCACAATTTGCGGAATATCCTCAGCCCTATCCCGCAAGGGCGGTACATTCAGCACTGCAGCAGATAGCTCAAAATATAAATCTTCGCGGAACAATCCCTGCTCGACAAGGGCTTGCAGATTAACCGCAGTACCAGCGACAATGCGGATAGATTGCTTGCTCAGGGGGATTGCTGATTCAACGCCACTTTCAACAAATCGTGCTAGCTGCATTTGTGCCTGTGCGCTCAATAATTCAATATGGTTGATAAAGACCATACCCGCACTGCGCCGTGTCAACAGACCAGACAGACCAAACAGTGCATCTTCCTGCCGCCCTTCTTCTAATTGGGACAGATTAAGCGATTCAAAGCTTTCCTGCGATTGAGGTCCCATTTCATGCAAGGTTTTGGCAATGGTTTGCTTGCCAGAACCAATATCGGCCTTGATCAATACCGGCATATTTTGACCCGAAAGCCGGGTCAGTAATTTAAAGCTCATCTGCATAGCTGGCGACTTGCCGACAAGGGCAATTGGCAATTGTTTAGGCAGGCTAACAGCTGGTTTGGTCTCGGCGACTGCTCGTGGCTCTGCGGTGACTGCACGTGCAATAACATCAATCAATTGCTTTAATTCAAAGGGCTTTGGCAGATAATCAAAAACCCCGCTTTGCTGGGTTTTGATAGCGGTTAGCAAATTGGCTCGCGCGCTCATCACAATAATGGTTAAATCCGGGCGCCTTTCCTGTAATCGTGGCAGTAAATCCAGCGCATCGCCATCTGGAAAGCCAACATCAGTTATCAAAACATCCCCGCGCCCGGAAGTGGTTATATCCCACAGGCCAGCAATGGTGGTTGCGGCCCCTACCTGATAGCCCTGACGGGACAGGGCCTGGACAATAACGGTACGAACGGTTTTGTCATCATCTGCAACGATAATTTGGGCTGGACGGGTTTTCATAAAACAGCCTCCCCGACAGAAGTAGCATCATTATAGCCCTGGGTAATAGGCAAATTTAACGTAAAGCACGAGCCTTGCGGCGAGGAATGCATCGCAATCGCCCCGCCATGATCCGCAATAACGCTTGCCACCATCGCTAGACCCAGCCCGGAACCACCAGATTTATTCGACACAAAGGGCTCAAAAATATGTGCCTGCAAATCATCAGAAACACCTTTACCACTATCTTTAATAGCGATTTGCAAGGGCAGATGAATAAGCTTGCGGCTGGTTTCTGTTGTCACATAGCGGGTCAGAGAATAGCTTGTCTGGAGGCTTAAACTATCTCCCGCTTCTGTGGCTTCTGAGGCATTTTTGAATAAATTGACAAAACATTGCACCAGCATTTCCCTGTCGGCCTGAATATCTGGCAAAGACGGGTCGTAAGAGCGCTTTATTTCAAGATGGCGACCAAAAGATGCCGAGGTGATTTTCAGGCAATGATCCAGAACTTCGTGGATATTTACCGTTTCAAATCGCACAGGCGCATCCGACGACAGATTTTCAATCCGTTGCAGCAGCGAGGTAATGCGATCTGTCTCGCTGACAATCATATGGCTTAGCTCATGATGGGCTTCAGGCAATTCCATTTCCAGCAATTGAGCTGCCCCTTTGATACCTGCTAGCGGATTTTTAATTTCATGTGCTAGCAAGGCAGACATACGCGACATGGACAAGGCTGCCCCTTTGAAATTTTGCTGGGTAGCCAGCTGTTCTGCCCCGGCGCGCTCTTGCAAGGTCATCAACATTACCGGCTGGTCGAAATTAGACAGGGGAAAAGGCACTAGCTGTATGCTCGCCCCTCTTAGCCCGATGCGCGGGCCAACAAAAGTTATCGCCTTATCCTCTACAGAAGTCCCGGATTGGCGGGCCCGGCGAATAAGAGAAAATATCTGGCTATCTTTGGGTATCAACCTGTCCAAACGGGTACCGGAAAGTATAGACAGACTGCTTTTGAAAAATTGCTCGCCAGCATGGTTAAGCCAGATAAAACTATCATCGTGATCCAGCAGAACTATCGGAAATGGCAACACATCCATTACCTCAGCCAGAGGAAATGCGCTTTCTTGTTCTGATTTTATATGGCTGGTAATCATGCTATTACGCACCTTAATTTACCTTTCAATTCGATGATAAGCGGCAGGTTATGCGGCATCGGCTGCCGCGCTTTCAAAATAATCTCTCAAGGCCGTAAAAACAGCTTGTGCTTCTTCTGACTGGGTCGCCATCTCACGCAAGCTATCCGAATCTGGCAAATAATCACAATAAGCCGCCATATGTTTGCGGGCCAGGCGCAGCCCGCGGGTTCCGTAATCGGTCAGCAGCATATCCAAATGCTGGCAGATTTGCTGATAGCGAAAGGCCATATCCGGACAGGAACGAACTGGACGACCAGCCAGATGATCGGCGATTTGCGCTAACAACCAGGGCCGGCCTTGTGCGCCTCTACCTATCATTACGCCATCCGCGCTGGACTGCATCAGGGCAGTTGCTGCGGTTTGCGGGCTGGTAATATCGCCATTCGCCAATACGGGTATCGATACTGCCTCTACGACATGGCTAATTTCCTGCCAATTTGCCTGGCCTTTATACATTTGCGTGCGGGTCCGGCCATGGATAGTTACAAGCCTAATCCCGCTTTCCTGGGCGATATAGGCTATTTCAGGGGCATTGCGGTGGCGCTCATCCCATCCAAGCCGGGTTTTCAGGCTGACAGGCAAATCAACAGCTGCCACAACTGCCGCACAAATCTCGCCGGCCAATTGTGGCTCTTTCATCAATGCAGACCCGGAAGCCCGGCCCGTGACCTTTTTTGCTGGACAGCCCATATTGATATCAATCAGACATGCGCCCATCTGTTCTGCCATTTTCGCAGCCTCTGCCATCATCACCGGATCCCATCCAGCAATTTGAATAGCAACAGGGGCTTCGGCGCGGGCGTTAAACCGCAATTTTTGCATCTCGGCACGAACATCGGTCAGCATGGCATGGCTCGCCACCATCTCTGATACCACCAGCCCGCCACCAGATTGGCGCACCGCTGTCCGAAAGGCACGGTCGGTAATGCCAGACATAGGCGCCAGCACCACATCTGCCATCGGCGCCTGCCCGTCTCTTTCCAAAATTTGGTCCAGACAACCCATCTTAAAATGCCTTAAACTGCATCACTTTTACAAAACGCCTAAATTATAGGCATTTCTAACCAGATTGACCAGCCTTTAATCTGATTTCGTGCCGATAGACAATTCTTGCACTCCGCGTTAGGTATAGGCAACATTATGCCAACCCTGCTTTATGTTGCTTATGGAAAGCGCTTCAGATATGCCTGCTGACATCTCTTCTTCTGCACAACTCGATATTGTGCTTCTAGCCGCCGGATCAGGTCAACGTTTTCAAGCGGCCAGCGATAATCTGCCAAAGCAATTTCAAACCCTGAAAAGCAAATCCCTTATCGCCACCTGTCTAGACAGCGTTACCAGCTGGCCAGATTGCGGTCAGATTATCCTTGTCCTGCCACCTTTCATGAATAAAACAGATTTGCCGCAGGGTGTGCGCCGTGAGCTTGACCTATATGGTGAACAGGTAATTCTGGCTACAGGCGGGGCAACCCGCGCAGAATCTGCTCTCAACGGGCTTCTTGCCCTTCAGTGGGTGCGCCCTGCCAGCCAATTTGTTGCCATTCATGACGCGGCACGCCCGATTATACCGCACAGGGTATTGGATACGCTGAAATCGGCCCTGGATAGCGGCGCGCAGGCGGTTATTCCGGTTTTACCTGTTACGGATACCATTCGCCAAAAAGGCGGAGATTCTGGGGGCCAGCCCGCCAGTATCGTGATTGATCGTAGCCAGTTAATGCGGGTGCAAACCCCGCAAGCTTTCGCCGCCGATATGATTATCCGCGCCCATCAAAAGGCCGCTGAAACAGACAGGCAAGCCAGCTATACAGATGATGCTATGGTTGCAGAAGCAGATGGCGCAGAAATCGCCACCACTGCCGGCGATGAATGTCTGGCAAAAGTCACTTTTGCTGAAGATTTAACGGCTATGAGGCAGCAAATGAAGGATATGGAAACACGCACAAATCCAGGGGAAACGCGGACAGGCTCGGGATTTGATGTACATAAATTCACCGCCGAGACCACCGGACCGATAATGATTTGCGGTATCGCTGTCCCGCATGAACAGGGCCTGCTTGCGCATTCAGATGGCGATGTTGGCCTGCATGCGCTATGTGATGCGATTTTTGGTGCCATGGGTGTAGGCGATATTGGCAGTTTTTTCCCCCCTTCCGATCCAAAATGGAAAGACGCTGCCTCAGACCAGTTTTTGCGCTTTGCTGTAGAGGCTGTGCATAACGCAGGTGGCAAGATAGTTCATCTGGATGTTACCCTTATTTGCGAGCGTCCAAAGATTGGCCCGCACCGCGAGGAGATGCGCAGCAGGCTAGCCGAGATAACTGGCCTTGCCACCAGCCGCCTGTCAGTGAAAGCTACCACCAGCGAGGGTTTGGGATTTACTGGCAGGGGCGAGGGTATAGCGGCGATGGCACAGGCCACTATCTGTCTTCCCGCAACTGATGAGTAACGCCATATGCCAGATTATCTGAAAAAAATTTTATGCACCCTTGCCACGCTTGGCCCGATTGGATATCTGCCTGCCCCTGGAACCGCTGGCTCGCTTGTGGCGCTTATTGCTGGCTGGTTTATCGCCTCCTACGGCTTTCTGGCACTTGCGATTGCTGCCCTTGCCGCCTTGCTGGTCGGGATTGTGGCTAGCGAGACCTATAGTCAGGCAACCGATAGCAAAGATGCCTCTGAGGTGATTATTGACGAGGTTGCTGGCCAGTGGGTGGTGCTATTATGTATCCCGCCTTTTATAGATGAGGCCTATTTGTGGTATGGTGTAGCATTCATCCTGTTTCGATTTTTTGATATTACAAAAATAGGCCCGGTAGGCATGGCAGAAAAGCTGGGCGGTGGTATCGGCATCATGGCAGATGATATTGTGGCTGGCGGCCTGGCGGGAATGTGCCTGCTTGCCCTGCAATTTGGTGTGTACGCGCTATAGGGCTGGCGGTTTGAATACCCCCCTCCCCCTGGTGAGCCAGGAATATATCCAAAAAATGGAGACAAAAATGGCACAAACCCTTGCCCGGCAGATTATTGAAAAAGCTGATTTAGCGGGATGGAAAATCAGCACAGTGGAAAGCTGCACAGGCGGGCTGATTTTTGCCGCGCTTACCGATATTGCCGGATCCTCTGCCGTGCTTGACCGCGGCTTTGTTACCTATAGCAATTTGGCAAAACAGGAAATGGTCGGGGTTGACCCGCAGATACTGGAAAAATTTGGCGCGGTATCAGAGCAAACCGCAGCGGCAATGGCGCTTGGCGGTATCGCCCATAGTATCACAGATATCAGCCTATCGGTAACAGGTATCGCAGGGCCTGGCGGGGGTAGCCTGGAAAAACCGGTCGGCTTGGTCTGGATGTCGGTCGCCACAAAGACAAGCACAACTGCGGTAAAACGTTTTGATTTTTCAGGGGACAGACAAGCGGTGCGTCGCCAGGCGGTTACAGCTGGCTTAACCCTTATCCTTGATGGCTTGCAGGCGCATTAGACGCTGTTATTTGCGGGCTATACAGGCTGTTTGCTCGCGCTTCAAAGGCCCGTACCATACGTTTCACCGCCTCGGTAAACAGGCTTTCAATGACCGTTTGCAGCAGCCGTGATTTAAACTCGAAATCAACATAAAAATCTATCAGGCACCCATCTGGATGTTCGGTGAACTGCCATTTATTGGTAAGATATTTGAATGGCCCTTCTGTGTAATTCACCTCGATAACCAGTTTCTGTTTGTCCATTTTGACATGCGAGGTAAAGCTTTCCCGGAACATCTGAAAGCCAATAATCAAATCCGCAACAAGCATTTCTTCGGACCGTGAGCGCACACGTGCTGCAACACACCATGGCAGAAATTCAGGATAACGCTGAACATCTGCAACCAGCTCAAAAAGCTGTTCTGGACGGTGTGCCAGAACCCGTTTTTCGCTATGGGTAGTCATTGGCGATTATCCAGTAGTTGCATCGTTTGAAAGCTGATTAAGGCGCTGTGCCTTTAATGCCGCAAAATCAGCATCCGCATGATAGGAAGAGCGGGTCAAGGGGGTAGAGGCCATCATTAAAAAGCCCTTTTTCCTGCCCATTTCTGCATAGGATTGAAATTGCTCAGGCGTGACAAACCTGTCAACTTCAGCATGTTTTGGTGTTGGCTGCAGATATTGACCGATAGTCATAAAATCAACATCCATTTCGCGCAAATCATCCATCATCTTATAGACTTCATCATCAGTTTCACCCAAACCAACCATAATGCCAGATTTCGTAAAAATAGATGGGTCCAGTTTTTTAACCTGCCGTAACACATCCAGCGAATGGGCATAGCGCGCCCCTGGCCGTACTGGCTTATACAGGCGCTCTACCGTTTCCATATTATGATTAAAGACATCTGGCCGGGCATCTACAACCACCTCAACCGCCCCTGGCTTGCGCAAAAAATCTGGGGTTAGAATTTCAATAGTGGTCGCAGGAGAGGCTATGCGTATCGCGTTAATGGTGCGGGCAAAATGCTCTGCCCCGCCATCGCTTAGATCATCTCGGTCAACAGAGGTGATAACCACATGTTGCAAACCAAGGCGGGCAACGGCCAGACCGACATTATCCGGCTCATGCGGGTCCAGCTGATCAGGCTTGCCAGTAGCGACATTACAAAAGGCACATGCACGGGTGCAAATAGAGCCTAAAATCATCATGGTTGCATGTTTTTGCGACCAGCATTCCCCAATATTGGGACAGGCCGCCTCTTCACAAACCGTGACCAAATCCAGCTCGCGCATCAGCTTTTTCGTTTCGGTAAAGGCCCCTGCTTGCGGTGCTTTTACCCGCAACCAGTCTGGGCGACGGGGCTGTGGCTTGTCTTCATTACGCCGCTTTTCTGGATGACGCGCCGCGCCTTTGGTCAGATTTGGTGATGGCATACCTGTTTTTATTTCCTTAATTGACCAGGTTTTCTACCCTGTCTTAATATCTGCCAGCCCCGTTTGATGTCATATCATACTTCGTCCCTGCAGGGCTATCGGCTTTATCAAAAATGAATGGCCCGTCCATAGGCATCCAGTACAGATTCATGCATCGCCTCTGACAAGGTTGGATGCGGGAAGATGGTTTGCATCAATTCAGCTTCAGTGGTCTCCAGGGTCTGGGCAACCACATATCCCTGAATAAGCTCGGTAACCTCTGGCCCGATCATATGCGCACCCAGCAAAGCGCCGGTTTTCTCGTCAAAAATTGTTTTGATCATCCCCTCGTCATCGCCCAAAGCAATCGCCTTGCCATTCCCCAGAAACGGGAATTTACCGACTTTGATTTTATAGCCTTTGGCGCGCGCCGCAGCTTCGGTAAGACCTACCGAGGCAATTTGTGGCCGGCAATAGGTACAGCCCGGCACCATATCAGCCTGCATCGCATGCAGATTTTTCTGTCCGGCTATTGCCTCGACGCAGATAATGCCTTCATGGCTGGCCTTGTGGGCAAGCCATGGGGCGCCTGTAATATCGCCAATAGCATATAGACCAGGCTCTGCGGTACGCATCATACCATCTGTTTTAATATGGCCGCGATCCAGCACTACCTTTGTGCCTTCCAGTCCCAATCCTTCGGAATTGCCGGTAATGCCCACAGCCATAATAACTTTATCAGCGACCAGTGTCTGGACCTTGCCGCCAATTTCAATCTCGGCGGTAACATTTTTCGCGCCAGCTTGCAGTTTTTGCAGCTTGGCTGAGGTATGGATGGTCATCCCTCTGGCGGTAAAGGCTTTATGGGCAAGAGCTGAGATTTCTTCATCCTCGGCATTCAGGATCCGGTCCATCGCTTCAATAATGGTTACCTGAACCCCCATATCCGCATAAAAGCTGGCAAATTCAACGCCAATAGCCCCTGACCCTACAACAATCAGTGATTTAGGCATTTCTGCTGGAACCATCGCTTCTTTATAGGATAGGATATTCTTGCCATCAGTTTCCAGGCCAGGGATTTGGCGCGCGCGCGCGCCCGTTGCCAGAATAACATGCGCGGCCTGCAGTTTCTGCGCGTCCTTGCCAGCGACATCAACAACCCAGTTCAACCCGGAGCGCCCGCCTAGCTTGGCGGTGCCGTCCAGCACGGTAACCTTGTTCTTCTTCAGCAAATGGGCAACCCCGGAAGACAGCCTAGAAGCCACTTTGCGAGACCGGCTGACTACTTTTTCAAGATTAACCTTCACCTCGCCTGTAACCTCGATACCAAAATCAGCCATATGGGCCAGATTATGCCGCATTTCGGCCGCACGAAGCAGCGCCTTTGTTGGAATACAGCCCCAATTCAGACAAATGCCGCCTAAATGCTCGCGCTCGATAACCGCAACTGATTTACCTAGCTGGCTGGCCCGAATAGCTGCAACATAGCCGCCAGGGCCGCCACCAATGACCACAATATCAAAAGATTTCATCTGCATGGTTTTATTAAACCTTTATAAGTAAACGGGTTTTATAACACGCTTTCGGTTACAACAGCATTGTTACAGGGTTTTCAATGGCTTGTTTAAACGATTGCAGCCATTTTGCTCCAACCGCGCCATCCACAATGCGGTGATCCGCAGACAGGGTCACGCTCATCACGGTAGCGATAGCCAGCGCATCCCCGCGAACCACAGGCCGCTTTTCCCCTGCCCCTACAGCCAGGATAGCGGCTTGTGGCGGGTTAATCACTGCCGAGAATTCGCGAACCCCAAACATACCCAAATTCGAAATCGTAAAGGTACCACCTGTATATTCTGCTGGATCCAGCTGGTTATCACGGGCACGCTTAGCCAAATCAGCCGAAGCACTGGCAATGGCAGAAAGGCCAAGCTGATTAGCCGCCCGAATAACAGGTGTTACCAGACCGCCCTCTACCGCAACCGCAATACAGATATCTGCATCGCTGAAATAGCGGCATCCAGCTTCTTCAAAATAGCCATTTACCTCTGGTACCGCGATAAGCGCGGAAGCGGCAGCTTTGACCACCATATCATTTACTGAAATTTTCACGCCTTCCGGGGCGGCTTCATTCAGCGCTTTTCTAGCTTCCAGCAAATTATCTATCTCGCACTCTACTGTCAGATAGAAATGCGGGGCATTTTGCTTGGAATGTTGCAGACGTTCTGCGATAACGCGGCGCATCGCTTTATGTGGCTCAAACCGTTCAGATTGCGCCGGCATAGAAACGCCAGAAGCAGCAGGGCTAGCCATAGCTGGGCTAGAGATACCCGTTGCCAGCGCATCTTCAACATCTGCGCGAAT
Organism: Puniceispirillaceae bacterium (SeqCode); assembly: GCA_049889955.1. Taxonomy (GTDB): domain Bacteria; phylum Pseudomonadota; class Alphaproteobacteria; order Puniceispirillales; family Puniceispirillaceae; genus JADHLI01. The sequence goes on along the minus strand of JBMHCK010000159.1, from coordinate 11,038 downwards.
GATACGGCCATGCGGGCCGGTTCCAGTAACGCTGGCAATATCCAGACCTGCATCCGCGGCAATACGGCGTGCCAGAGGGCTGGCAAATACCCGGTTACCTGCCCGGTTACTTGTTTGCGGGGGTGCTGCTGGCGCTGGCGCAGCTGTAGGTGCAGTTATCGGTGTTTCTACTGCCGGTGTTTCTACTGCCGCTGGGGCTTCTGCTGGCGCTTGTGGGGTGCTAGCAGCACTATTATCCGCCAGCTTGGCCGCTTCGGCGACATCCTCGCCTTCTTCTGCCAATAATGCGATCAGGGCATTTACCGCTACATTTTGCGACCCTTCTGCAACAACAAGCTTGGCTATCACACCATCATCCAGGGCTTCGACCTCCATAGTGGCCTTATCGGTTTCAATTTCCGCGATTACATCGCCAGAACGCACCGCATCCCCTTCAGCGACCAGCCAGCGGGCCAGCGTACCATCGGTCATGGTTGGCGATAAAGCCGGCATTAAAATTTGTACAGCCATCTTAGCGCCCTCCTGAACGGTAGCATACCGCCTTGCCAGCCTCGATAATATCATTTGCCTGCGGCAGGGCCAGCGCCTCTAGATTAGCCGCATAGGGCATAGGCACATCCTTGCCTGTTACCCGCATAACCGGCGCATCCAGATAATCAAAGGCCCCTTCCATTATCTGCATCGCCAACTCGGCGCCAATACCGGCAAATGGAAAGCCTTCTTCACAGGAAATCATCCGGCCTGTCTTTTTGACCGATGCCAGAATGGTTTCTGTATCCAGAGGGCGCAAGCTACGCAAATCAATCACTTCAGCTTCAATCCCGATAGAAGACAGAGCTTCTGCAGCTTCCAGTGCTTTACCCACCATAATGGAAAAAGCGGTAATGGTGACATCACTGCCCTTGCGAAGGATATTGGCCTTGCCAATAGGCACTACCCAATCTTCTGCTTCTGGCACCTCAAAGCTTTGCCCGTACATAACCTCATTTTCCAGGAAAATCACCGGGTTAGGATCGCGGATAGCCGCCTTTAGCAAACCTTTTGCATCGGCTGCAGACCAGGGCGATACTACCTTCAGGCCAGGGCAATGGGCATACCAGCTAGCATAGCATTGTGAATGCTGTGCAGCGACCCGGCTAGCGGCACCATTTGGCCCTCTAAACACAATCGGACAGCCCATCTGACCACCAGACATATACAGGGTTTTCGCCGCAGAATTGATGATTTGATCTATCGCCTGCATAGAAAAATTAAAGGTCATAAATTCGATAATGGGGCGCAAATCTCCAAACGCGGCCCCCACACCAAGACCAGCAAAGCCATGTTCGGTAATCGGGGTATCGATAACCCTCTTGGCGCTGAATTCATCTAGCAGCCCTTGCGTAACCTTATAGGCCCCCTGATATTCAGCGACCTCTTCACCCATAACGAAAACCCGCTCATCCCGGCGCATTTCTTCTGCCATAGCATCGCGCAAGGCTTCTCTTACTGTCATGGTGCGTGTAGCTCCCTGCCATTCTGGCTCTGCTCCTACCGGGGCAGATGCCGGGGCCGCTACAGGGGCGGCGGCAAGGGCTGTCTGTGCTGCTGGCTCTGCTGCCGGTACAGGCGCGGCATCAGATGGTGCAGGTGTTTCTGCAACAGCAGATATAGCGGGAACTTCGCTTTCGCCCTCCTCTAGCAAGGTTGCGATAACCGCGCCAACCGCGACCCCGTCTGTGCCTTCAGCGATATGAATAGCCCCAACTGTGCCTTCATCGATAGCTTCAACTTCCATTGTCGCTTTATCGGTTTCTATTTCCGCGATCACATCGCCAGAACGCACCACATCCCCTGCGGCGACCAGCCAGCGCGATAGCCGACCTTCGGTCATTGTAGGGGACAAGGCGGGCATTTTAATTTCGATTGCCATTTTACTCTCTCTCCTGATGCCAGCCGTTTCAGGCGACAATGATGTCTGTATAAAGCTCGCTGGCATCTGGCTCTGGGCTGGCCAGTGCGAAATCAGCAGCATCCCCAACAGTTTTCTTTACCTGCTGGTCTATTTCTTTTAATTGCACCTCATCAGCCCCTTCGCGAAGAAGCACATCGCGCAGCTGTTCAATCGGGTCATGCTGTTTACGCATGGCATCCACCTCTTCGCGGGTCCGATATTTGGCAGGATCCGACATGGAATGACCACGATAGCGATAGGTTTTCATTTCCAGAATATATGGCCCCTTGCCAGCCCGGCAATAAGCCAGCGCTTCTTCAGCGGCGGTGCGAACGGCCAGCACATCCATGCCGTCAACCTGCATGCCAGGAATGCCGTACGCCTTGCCTCTATCTGCCAGCTCCTGACCCGCAGCAGCACGGTTAACAGAGGTCCCCATACCATATTGATTGTTTTCAATGACAAAAATGACCGGCAGGCTCCATAACGCGGCCATATTAAAGGTCTCATAGACCTGCCCCTGATTAGCCGCGCCATCGCCGAGATAGGCCATATTCACGCCGCCATCATTATTATATTTATGGGCAAAGGCCAGCCCCGCCCCGATAGGTACCTGGGCGGCAACAATTCCATGCCCGCCAAAGAAATTCTTCTCGCGGCTAAACATATGCATAGAGCCGCCCTTGCCGCGTGAATATCCATCTGCACGTCCGGTAAGTTCGGCCATCACACCGCCAGCGTCCATATCACACGCCAGCATATGGCCATGATCCCGGTAAGAGGTCACCACTGAATCTTCTGGCTTGGCAACCGACTGAATACCAACGACTACCGCTTCCTGACCGATATATAGATGGCAGAAACCGCCAATCTGACCCATGCCATAAAGCTGACCAGCTTTTTCCTCAAAGCGGCGGATCAACACCATCTGGCGATACATTTCCAGCATCGCATCTGCAGAGGGTTTATCATTAATGATAGATTTTGGGGGACGTCCCCGTTTGCGTTCGCTCTTCTTGCCGTCAGCTATTTTACCAGCAGCTACTTTACCAGCCATTTTGCCTTCCTCTCCCAGAATGCACAGGAACTCCCTGCTTAGGAATACAGAATGGCATGCTATATTTTATTTTTGCAACAATTTTATTTTGTTGTTTTTATTGTGTTTTTTATGAATAAACCAAACTATGGTTAATATACTTGTTATATTAAAATTTCAATTTATTCATATCAATTGTAATTATGACATCATTTTCGGAATAGAGCCCCAATTCAGCACGGGCTGTTTCGGCCAGCATATCAGCATCAATCGCCCCTGCCCGCAGTAAACGAATGCGGCTTTCCATTAAATTATTTTGCTTGTTAATCAGGGCCAAATCTTCCTGAGCCATCAGAATTTCGCGATCCAGCCCACCGCGAGCAATAAGGCCACGCTCGCCAGCGATAGTATGAAAGCCAAAAAATACAATCAGCGTTCCAATAAGCAGAAAACTACCTGCATAGGAAAAGGGGCGACGCATAAAGGCTTGCATAATGGTTCTTCTTTCATCACGGGTTACCAACGCCTCATCCAGATTCAGACAAGGTATAGGCATAGTGAATCAAATCCGAATCAAACGGTCAAGCAAAAAGCGAATCGCCGGATTCATTATGTTTATTTATATTTTTTGAAGCGCACTACCTCGGGTGCTGGGCGCCTGTTTATGCGCCCTGCCCCTGATTTAGGAACCTTGGTTTAGGCAACTTGACTTAGGCAAACAAATTGCCTGCATAGGCTGCCATTGGCCCCAGCTCTTCTTCAATACGCAGAAGCTGGTTATATTTTGCCAGCCTATCCGAGCGTGAAAGAGAACCTGTTTTAATCTGACCTGCATTTGTTGCCACAGACAAATCTGCAATAAAGCTATCTTCTGTTTCGCCTGAACGGTGCGAGATAATCACGCCAAAGCCAGCTTTCTTTGCCTGATAAATCGCCTCCATCGTCTCGGACAGCGTGCCAATCTGATTGACCTTAACCAGAATAGCATTCCCAGCTTTTTCCGCGATACCGCGCTGCAGGCGAACGGGATTGGTAACATACAGATCATCGCCAACAATTTGCACCTTATCGCCAAGTGCGGCGGTCAGGGCTGTAAATCCAGCCCAATCATCCTCGGATAGCGGATCTTCTAGCGATACAATTGGATAATCTGCACATAGCCCTTGCCACATCGCAACCATTTCCTCGCTGGAAAGGCTGCGCCCTTCTCCATGCAAATGATACTTTCCATCATCATAAAATTCCGTTGCGGCAGCATCCAGGGCGATAACAATATCATCCCCTAGCGAATATCCGGCGGCCTCAACCGCCTGTGCAACCGCGTCTGCAGCTTCTTTGGTGCTATTGATGGCCGGGGCAAACCCCCCCTCATCGCCAACTGCAACTGACAGACCCTTTTTACTCAGGCCGGATTTAAGCGCGTGAAAAATCTCTGCGCCCATACGCAACCCATCTGTAAAGCTGCCTGCCCCAACAGGCATCACCATAAATTCCTGAACATCCAGCGCATTATCTGCATGCGCCCCGCCATTCAGAATATTCATCATCGGCGTGGGTAATTGGTGGGCATGAACCCCGCCAAGATAGCGCCATAAAGGCAGCTCGCAGGACATCGCTGCCGCCCTTGCGGTGGCAAGACTGACACCCAATATCGCATTGGCGCCTAGACGGGCCTTATTTTCTGTACCATCCAGAGTAATAAGATCAGCATCAATTTGTTTTTGATCCAGCGCATCTGCTCCGGAAAGGGCGTCAAAAATCTCGGTATTTACCGCAGATACAGCGCCCATCACGCCTTTGCCGCCATATTGCCCGCTATCGCCATCACGGCGTTCCACCGCTTCATAGGCGCCTGTGGACGCACCAGAAGGCACCGCAGCCCGGCCAACACTGCCATCTTCTAGAATAACATCCACCTCTACGGTAGGGTTACCTCGGCTATCCAGAATTTGACGTGCGTGAATATCAATAATCTCTGACATAATTTCCTCTTTTTTTTAGCCCCTGTTGGCTTTACCTGTATCTATCTGATTTTCCCTAGCCTTTGCTGGCTTCGGCAATTCTGGCAAGGGATGAGAGCAAGGCTGGCATCTGGGCCAGCGGTATCATATTCGGGCCATCTGATGGGGCGCTATCGGGATCAATATGGCTTTCCATAAATAACCCCTGCACGCCAACCGCCACCGCTGCCCGCGCCAGTACTGGCACAAATTCGCGCTGCCCACCAGAGGCGCCGCCTAATCCGCCTGGCTGTTGTACAGAATGGGTAGCATCAAAAATAACCGGAAAGCCAATATCGGCTAATTGTGGCAAGGCCCGCATATCTGAAACCAGCGTGTTATAGCCAAAACTTGTGCCGCGCTCGGTAAGCAATATCCGTTTATTGCCAGATTGCGCAACCTTTTCAGCCACATGACGCATATCCCATGGCGCCAAAAACTGACCTTTTTTGATATTGACCACAGCATTGGTATTTGCCGCCGCGATCAGCAAATCTGTTTGCCGACATAAAAAAGCCGGGATTTGTAGAATATCTACAGCTTGCGCCACTGCCGCACATTGCTCTGGCAAATGAATATCGGTCAAAACCGGACAGCCCACCGCATCACGGACTGCACTTAAAATCTCTAGCCCCTCATCCAGGCCAACACCGCGCTGAGCCCCGAGAGAGGTCCGATTAGCCTTGTCAAAAGAAGATTTATATACAAAACCAAAACCGGCCTGCTGGGCCGCTTCTGCCAGCTTTTCAGCATGCATCAGCGCATGATCGCGCCCTTCAATCTGGCACGGTCCGGCGATCAGCAATAGCGGGGCTTCTGCCCCTGCTGTTACGGCCCCTCCAGCTGGACCTGATCCTATGGTAATCTGTTCCATATATCTAACCTCTACCGCACGTTCATTCGTATTTTTTCAGCTATTTAACGGGCTATAAGCTGGGTTTGAGTCCCTCTATATCCTTAGCAAAACCCTAACCAGATAACAGTATTTATACCAGCCGTGATTTCTCTCTGGCAGCGGCTACGAATCCAACAAATAGCGGATGCGGGTTAAATGGCTTTGATTTCAATTCTGGATGAAACTGCACGGCAACAAACCAGGGATGATCCTCACGCTCGACAATCTCTGGCAACACCCCATCCGGAGACAGGCCAGACATTTTCAAACCCGCAGCTTCCAGTTTCTCACGATAGGCGATATTGACCTCATAGCGATGGCGATGGCGCTCTTCAATATGCGTCTTGCCATAAAGGAATTTAGCAACAGAGCCTTCGGCAAGCGTGCATGGATAGGCACCAAGCCGCATGGTTCCGCCCAGATCATCATCATCTGTTCGGGTTTTAACCTCATTGCCAGACACCCATTCGGTCATTAGTCCCACAACTGGCTCGGCTGTTGGCCCAAACTCGGTAGAGCTAGCCTGCGCCAGCCCCGCTAGTGAACGTGCAGTTTCCAGAACGGCCATCTGCATACCAAAGCAAATGCCAAAATATGGCACCTCATGCTCACGCGCGAATCTAATCGCCTCGATCTTGCCCTCAGAGCCGCGCTGGCCAAAACCACCTGGCACCAGTATCGCAGAAACATTTTGCAAGTGATGCAAATAGCTATTTTCATCTTCCGCTTCGAAGATTTCTGAATCCAGCCATTTGATATTTACCTTTACACGGTTAGCAATCCCACCATGTGTCAGCGCCTCACCCAGCGATTTATAACTGTCCTGCAACGAGGTATATTTACCCACAATCGCAATAGTTACCTCGCCTTCCGGATTAGATACATTATGGGCAATTTCCTGCCATGCGCCCAAATCCGGGTTCTCGCTATGCAGGCCAAAATGCGCGCATACCTGGTTATCCAGCCCTTGTGCGTGATAGGCCAGCGGCACTTCATAAATGTTATTTACATCCTCAGCCAGAATAACTGCCTCTGGCCGCACATTACAAAACAGGCCGATTTTATCGCGCTGTTCTTTTGGCAATTCATGCTCGGTACGGCACAGCAAAATATCTGGCTGAATACCGACCGATTGCAATTCTTTTACTGAATGCTGGGTTGGCTTTGTTTTCAGCTCGCCGGCAGCCTTGATATAGGGTAGCAAGGTTACATGCATAAAACAGGTTTGCTCGCGGCCCATCTCATTCCCAAGCTGGCGGATAGCTTCCAAAAATGGCAAAGATTCAATATCCCCTACCGTGCCGCCAATCTCGCATAACACGAAATCTTCATCATCCAAATCATTGGTAACAAACGCCTTGATAGCGTCGGTTACATGCGGGATCACCTGGATAGTCGCCCCTAAATAATCGCCGCGCCGTTCTCTGGCCAGCACATCAGAATAAATCCGCCCGGTAGTCACATTATCGGTTTTACGGGTATGAACCGCGGTAAAGCGCTCATAGTGACCAAGGTCTAGGTCCGTTTCCGCCCCATCATCGGTGACAAACACCTCACCATGCTGGGTTGGGGACATGGTACCGGGATCAACATTCAAATAGGGATCAAGCTTGCGCAAACGGACTTTAAAGCCGCGTGCTTGCAGCAATGCGCCCAGCGCTGCAGAGCCAAGCCCTTTACCAAGAGAAGAGACGACACCACCAGTTATAAAGATAAAACGAGTCACCGCCACCCCTCAAAACATGGATTGGCATGGGAGGGATGAAGGGCCAGCATATTCTTAACTATTGTCCTGTTGGTACAGCTGGGCCGGTTGGCGCAGGTGCAGAGGCAGGCGCGCTATTCAGCACTTCATCAACGATAGAGACAGGCTGGTTACCCGCACCAGCGATAATCGCCAGCCCAATAGATGTCGCAAAAAACATCGCTGCCAGAATAGCGGTTGTACGGGTCAGTAAATTAGCCGTGCCTCTGGCTGTCATAAAACCGCCGCCAGAAGAGCCGCCAATGCCAAGCCCGCCGCCTTCATTGCGTTGCAGCAACACTGTGCCGACCAAAGCAATTGCAATAATAATATGTATCGTCAGCAAAATGGTTGTCATAACGGTTATCGACTGTCTGAAATTTAAAGAATGATCATGACATCTGTCATGATGGCTCTAACTAGCAAATTGCGCCTATGCTGGTAAAGAAAAAAATGCATCTGCGTGCAGAAATGACCATATTTTATGCTGCAGATTGGCAGATAGACAAAAATGCCTCAGCCTTTAGCGATGCCCCGCCCACCAGCGCACCAGACACCCCCTTAATGGCTAAAATCTCTTTTGCATTCGCATCATTTACAGAGCCGCCATATAAAATCGGCACCCCTTCTTGTGGTAAATTTTCATCAAATAACGAGGTTATTTTATCGTTCAGGCCCTGATGCATGTCGGCAATATCCCGCAAGCTGGCAACCTTGCCGGTACCGATAGCCCATACAGGCTCATAGGCGACAACTAGCCGGGACAAGGCCGCTTTTTGTGCTTCGGCCGGTAATTCAGCAATATAGTTCAGGCTGGCTGCCAGTTGGTTTTGAACAAACTCATCCTGCTCGCCTTTCACGCGCACCGCCTCAGGCTCGCCAACACAGACAACTGGCGCTAACCCTGCGTTAAGAACAGCGCCCAGCTTTTGGCTGACCAGCGCGTCGCTTTCGCTATAATATTCGCGGCGCTCGGAATGGCCCAGCAGAACCCAGCCGCCGCCAAATTCCGCAACCATCTGTGCGGATATCTCGCCTGTATAGGCCCCTTTTTCCTGTTGATGGCAATTTTGCGCGCCCCAGCCAACCTCTGTTTTCGCTAGTTTTTCGCCTGCCATGGAAAGATAGCAGCTTGGTGGAAAACAGATAATTTTGCATCTGCTATTCGCCTCTGGCACATGCCGGGCAAGCGCATCAAGTAACGCCGATGCAGCCTGATAGTTCGGGTTCATCTTCCAATTCCCGGCAATAATCATAAAATATCCCACTTATTCTTCGTTTTTGGTTTGCAGTTCGCCTGTTCTATTCACTATAGTGTGGCTGATTTACGAACATTAGAACAGTTCTGATGTTATTGTGAAGTTCAGATTGTTCAACTCACCGTGCCACAAGGATAAGACATGTTACGTTCAATGCGTGAAGGGGCAAAAACGCCAGTAATGAAATTTTTCCTGATTTTTCTAGCAGGAGGTTTCGCTATTTGGGGGATTGGCGATGTTTCAACCGGCTTGTTTTCTTCGGGCAACAAGGCGATTGAGGCGTCAGACCGCTCGGTTCCGCTGGCAGAGGCGGCAACTGAATTTGAACGCTCGCGGCGCGGCTTGGGATTAAACCTGTCAGCAGGTGAAGCAATACAGGCCGGCCTGCTGAACGAAGTGATGGGCGCATTGGCCCGCCGCACCCTGTTCGCCGCCGAAGCTGATTCTATCGGCCTTACCGCAACCAGAGATATGCAACGACAGGCGGTTGCTAATACAGACTCCTTTAAAGATGAGTTGGGACAGTTCTCGCAAGGGCGGTTTATTCAAACCCTTGCCCAATCCGGCCTGACCGAAGAAGACTATCTGCGTCGTCTGGATTTTATCTTGCTGCAGGAACAAATAGAGGCAGCACTGGCCAGTGGCGCACGTGGCGGCAAGAAGATGGCAGAAACAATTGCTGATTATCAACTGGAGCAGCGCGTTGTAACGCTCAAAACCTACCCTGCCCGCCCGCAAACCATCACCCCGCCCACACAAGCTGAGCTGACCGAATTTTATGAAACAGTAAAGGCGGGATATGATGCCCCTGATTTGCGTAGTTTTAAGGTTGTGCTGGTCAGCCCGGATGAGGTGGAAAGCCAGGTTAGTCTTGCAGATGAGGATGTCGTCCAGGCCTTTGATTTGCGCCGGGATGAATTTATTACCCCGGAACGCCGGCAAATCCGGCAAATGGTATTCACTGATGAGCAAACCGCATTGGATGCTCAGGCCTTGTTGAACACAGGGAAAAGCTTTGCTGAAGTAGCACAGGAGACTCTCGGCTGGAGCGAGGCAGATACCCAGCTAGGGATCGTTACAAAAGATGATTTGGATGGCGAGCTGGCCGAAGCGGCCTTTACTGCAGATAAAGACAGCGTTAGCGGCCCTATCGCCTCGGTGTTCGGCTATCACTTGCTGGTAATTGACGATATTCAGGCTGGTGAAGAGCTGGGCCTAAATGATGTACGCCCGCAAATTGAAGCTACCCTGCGAAATGAAAGCGCCATTGACCTGGTCTATGATCTGATAAATCAGCTGGAAGATAGCCTGGGATCCGGGGCAACGCTGGCTGAGGCCGCTGCTGGCATTAATTTATCGGTGAATATGATCACCGATATCGATCCAAATGGCCGAGATATTGATGGCAATCTGATGGAAAATGCCTTTGCTGACCTTGCCAGTGATAGCCAGTTCCTGGCGCAAGGCTGGGAAATGGATTTAGACGAGGTCAGCCAGGTTATCGCCAGTGCAGATGACAGCTTTTTTGTACTGCAGCCCGTTGACGAAAAACCCGCACGCGAACGTAGTCTGGACGAAGTGCGCAGCCGATTGGTTGCCGATTGGACCAAAATACAAGCCCTCGCAAGTGCTAAAGCAGAAGCAGATAAAGGGCTGCAAGATAGCCAAAACACCCTTGCACCTATCGCGCCTTCTTCTGCTTTTACCCGGACTGGAACCGGACTGGATAATGAAGCTGCCAGCCTGATAGCAGACGCTGCCTTTGCACAGAATACAGGTGAAACAACTCTGGTGGAAACAGGCGAAAGTGTTATCCTGGTGCGTACAGATGAGGTCATCACCGCAGATGCAGAAAGCCGCAACAGCCTGCAGGCGCAAATTGCCGATACGCTGGATAATCTGGTGCAAACTGATTTGTCTTCTGCGCTAGTTATCACCCTTTCAGAAAAGCATTCATTAGAGATTAATACTGCCGGGGTGCAACAGCTTTTGATTGGCCAAACACCGCGCTAACCCACGCCATAGCCCCATACGGGCCAAACAGAACCTATGAGCGATAACCCATGAGACAAAAGCCATTGGACAAAATCTATGAATAGTCTCTCATCAGAGCTTGCCCATAATGATCGCGAAACCTGCAACACGCTATTTGCAGCGCAAACGAATCAGAT
>JBMHCK010000158.1:0-23140 GCA_049889955.1 Puniceispirillaceae bacterium (SeqCode) | reverse complement strand
CCAGAGCCAGCCCCGACATTCAGCGTTACATTACGATTTACAACCGCATCTGCATTCAGGCCAGCATTGATAGCAACAGCTGTTTTGTTAAACACATCTGCCTTGGCGTTAACATTGATATCCGACATCCATTGATCTTGTCCGGCAAAGACATTCAGATAACCATTTGCCCGAACCACACTATTTTGCGCCAGATTTACCTGTTCAGTTGTGGTCAAGGTGGCAAAGGCCTGGGCGCCTGCACCACCCCCTGCCAGACCCCAAACAGAGGTTTTCGCGATACTGTCAATATCAGCATCAGCATTTGTCTTGATATTAATATCGCCGCGCTCGGTAGCCAAAAAGGCGCCATCTTCAAAGACCACCTGATTGGTTGAGCTTATGGTATTGCGTGCCAGCGCCCGCGGAATAGAGACAACCGCCCCGGTGCTGACCTTTGCCGTTGTATCCATCTTATTAAGAGCCAGGGCGCGAATATTTGCCGCCCCTTCATCGCCAAAATCACCTGTTACAAAGGCAGACGATCCCTGCCCAAAGCGAATATTAGAGCTTTGTGTTTGTGTTGCCTCGGTAAAGCCTACCGCCGCAGACAGCCCGCCACCGCCAGAGAAGTTGAAATTATCCCCTGAAATCCCTGTCTTACCCAAGCGGTTATTGGTAACAACATCTAGCTGATGCGAGGTGAAATCACTGTAATTGCCAAGCCGGATATCCACCGCCGCCTGACCTGTGGCTGAGGCCAGCCCCCCTGTAACCCCGGCAAGGCCGATAGATGACGCATCAATTTTACTATCATAATTATCATTATTGGCAGCCTGCAGATTCAGCGCGCCAGTAACGCTGACTACACTGCCCGAGGCGGCATTTGCGGCATCGGCAAAGGTAATGCTGTTTGTTGCTGCACTGGTTGTTGCAGACTCGCCGCCATTAACCGCTAGCAAGCCCCCGGCCCCGGCAACCAGATCCATGGTTGCGCGGCGGGAAGATTGCGAGGTGACATCCATATCGCCGCGAATATTTAACTGGCCGCCAGCCCCAAAATTCACCTGTGTGCCACCGGTCTGACCGACCCGTCCAACATGCGCACCTAATGCCGCCGCACCAATAGCAAACCCATCACTGCGCCCGCGCAAACGGGCCGCATTATCTGCCAGGACATTCAATGTGCTGCCATCATTTACCGTGCCATTATCCATGGTATTCACATTAAGGGCGGTATTGCTACCGACATTAACCCGGGCATTTGTATCCACATCAACAAAGTTTTCCGAACCAGACACCCCGGCCAACACCCCGCCAGATGCGCCTAGCACTTCACTATCTGCGATATAGTTACTGCCATCTGCAAAGGTTGCTGCCATCGTAATATTATCGGCGGTGAGGGTAGCGTTATTGCCCACACTAACCACCGCATCACGGTCAACATCAATATCAGATGAAATAACCGACAATCCAATCCCTGCGGCTACCGCAACGCCTCTGGCTTCTGAGCTGTTTCTGGCTTTTTCATCTGCCAGCAATTCTATTGTACCGCTAGAATAAATCTCGGCCCCATTGCCAATATTTGCGGTAGTGGTGCCGGTATCTGACATATCGACAACTGCCCCTACCAGCGCCCCTGCATACGCAAGACCAGCCGAAACTGCTAACGCTTCCTGGGTAGAGCTGTTCCGCGCCCGAATAAGCACATCGCCTGTACGTGCATTATTGCTGCCGATAACCGTATTTGTGCCTACTTGCGCCAGCGCATTACCTGAGGCTTCAACCCCGGCGTAAGAGATGCCTGCTGCTGCCAGACCGCCAGCGACTGCCGCTACCCGGACATCTGCATCCACATCCCGAAGCGCATCAATTGTTACAGCCGAGCTGTTATCTGCCAATGTAACCGTTACATCATCCCCGATTTCGGCCGTAACATTTTCATTTAGATTCACATTGGCGATAGAGGCTGAAATACCAACCAGACCAACAGACGCCCCAATAACCGTTGAGTTTACCGCACTGACATTCACATTACTGCCGCCAGGCAAATTGATATTGATATCATTGCCGCTATTCAAGGTGGCATCCACGGTCAGGGCAGAGGCATTATCAATAACTGTTCTATCGCCGATACGCGCCCCAACAGACCCGCCATAATCCGCTACCGCCACAAAGCCGCCCACCCCGACAGAACCAATCGCCGCACCACCTGAAATCTGTGACAGGGATATGGTTTCTTCTGCAAGGACAGATACCTCACCACCGGCCGTATTAATCGTTACATCACTGCCAATAGATGCCAGGGTTGAATCCGCACTGCCGCCCAGCACATCTGACTGCAGGCCAGAAGCTTCGGTTTCAGCAAGCGTATCGGCACGGTCGCTATACCCATCTGCATAAAGCTGGTTAGAGGTACCAGAAGCATCATTCCCGTTATGCGAGCTATCCTCGCCTTCGCTACGGTCACGGGTCGCAGAGGTTTCAGCATCCGCCAACAGATTGCCAGTGCTATTGCCATCATCATCTTGCTTATCAAAGGTATCACGGCTGTCCTGTGACATGCTGCCACCAACCAGGGTTATTGCCACCGATCCAGCAGCCCCAACGCCAACACCGCCGGCGGCTGCGATCCCCTGATTGGAGATATTCTTGGTGCTATCGGCGATAACCAGCACATCATCTGTTGCAGAAATTACACTGCCATTACCAATGCTGGCACGGGTTGTATTGCGGGTCACTGTGGCCACCACGCCAATACCAATACCGCTTACCCCGCCTATGGCCGCTGCCCCTGCTGCCCCTTGTGTGGTGACAACATCTGTTGCCAGAACATTTACGCTTTGGCTGCTGGCATTATCCATTGCCTGTTGATTGATAGAGGCGTTGGCGCCAATTTCCGCAACAGTAGACGTTTTCAGAATATTGATACCGATAGAGCCAGAGAACGCATCTGTCAGCCCGCCAGCAAAGCCAGCGATATTCTGGTTCAAATTGGTTGTGGTATCGGCTGCAACGCTGAGATTGTCAGAAGCATGAATGGTTGCGTTATTGCCAATACGTGCTGTATTTGATGATTTGGCAATCAAAATACCCAGTGAGGCACCAACCCCCGAAGCACCCGCTGCGACATTACCTGCCGTTTGAATCATAGACAGATTTTGATCCGAATTTACGCGGATATCATCGCCAGCCAGAGCGGTGGCATTATCACCAATTTCGGCCAGCACATCATTATTGACAACCGAAACCTCTACCACACCTGAAACGCCGACAACCCCGCCAGCGATACCAATAGCGGTCTGTAATACACGGTCGCGGCTTTCTGCCTGAACGGTGACATCATCTTTGGCGGTAGCACTGCCTAGCATGCGGGCACGGACATTTTTCTTGAACACTTGCGTGTCGATATCAAAGGTGACCCCGACGCCGCCAACCCCAACACCGGCGCTGATATTATTCAGCTGGCCTTCTGAAGCGGCTAGCAAGCTGACAGACTGGTTTGCCGTTGCCGCGCTATTATCCCCGCCATTTAGCACCGCGCCCTGTTTCACCAGCGCTTCGGTAGTAGAGTTAGTCACTGTTGTTGCAACCACCCCGGCAACCCCAACCGCGCCGCCAGCGACCCCAATAGGGGCAAAATTAATATCTTCATAGGAAACCGCAGCCACATTTACGCCGCGGGCAGTGCGGGTACCATAGCTGGCATCTACCAGCTCGATATTACGCTGTTCAGCTCCGCCTTCCTGGTCGCGTGAATCTTGTGTGCGTGTTTGCGTGCTTGTATTATCCACAGCGCCGCTAAGGGCAGTAATGCCATTCCCATCTGCCAATGCGGTAACCGTAGCATCTTCATCAATAATTGCCGAGGTACGGCTTTCCACCACATAGGTTCCTACAGAACCAGACACCCCTACAGCCCCGCCAGCCCCGGTGATCACGATACCATCCATTTCGGTATCATCAGTTGCCTGTACATTCAGGCTATCGCGGGCAAAGACATTCGCGCGTCTGCCAATACGCGCTTCGGTTACATTATTCGCAGCGATAACCCCTGCGGCACCTGTTACCCCGACCAGCCCGCCATTAATAGATACCGCGATCTGGATCATATCTGCCTGGGCCTGGGCGCGCACATCCACATCCCCGCCCGACCGGACGCTGGCATCATCATCAATATAGGCTTTGGTTTCCTTTTCCAGGATCATCACATCGCCTGTGATACCTACACCAACAATGGCGCCGCCGCCCGAGCCAGAGAAAGATACCAGTTCAGTATCACTTGTTGCTTGCACAGAAACGCTCTGGCTAGCTGATTCCGAGGTGTTATCATTAATAGTCGCATCATCAATAAAGGCACGGCTCTTGGAGCTGACCTTTTGTGCCATTACCACACCTTGCACATTGGCAACGCCCGCACCGCCCGCAGATAGCGCACCAGACCCCACCAGTTCTGAGGTACGAGAGCGAATTAACAGCTGGTCTTCGACATTCACCACCGCATTATCATCAATATAGGCTTCGGCGGTATTATTCACCAGCAACACGCCGATAGTCGCGCCTACCGTGGCCACACCAGAGCCGCCAACCGCCGCCGCCGCAAATACGGTATTGCTGGTATCTTCTGCTTCGATGCTCAGGTCGTCTCCTGCCCGCACTATCGTGCCATTATCAATAAAGGCCTGTGTTTTATTACGAGAGAAGCCAGGATTTGTGGCATCAAAAGTTGACCCCAGCTGGCTGTGGGCGGTGTTATTATCGTCAATCGCAGAATTTAACTCGGCAAAGTTAAAGCCGGTACGGTCATAATCGCCTGAAGAATCATTATCATTGGCAATATCCCCCAGCCGGATAGAAGAGCTGCGATCATCCGATGCTCCGGCGATATCCCCATGATCATCACTATTCATCTGGCCAGCGGTTTCATCATCTGATTCTGCGCCCACCATTAGCACCGCGATATTACCGCCAACCGCC
The DNA here is from genome assembly GCA_049889955.1 of Puniceispirillaceae bacterium (SeqCode). Classification (GTDB taxonomy): domain Bacteria; phylum Pseudomonadota; class Alphaproteobacteria; order Puniceispirillales; family Puniceispirillaceae; genus JADHLI01. The sequence goes on along the minus strand of JBMHCK010000158.1, from coordinate 18,184 downwards.
ACTGTGCCGCCTGCTGCCCCTGCCAGCAAAAAGTTCTTTGTGGTTTTGTTTGAGGTGGCCCGCACGTTAATATCACCAGCGGCGCTCACGCGGGTATTTGGCCCGCCGCCGATCCAGGCTTGTGCATTATTATGGATAACCAGTGCATTCAGTGTTACCCCAACCCCAACAGTACCGCCACCGCCAATACCGCCAACCACATCAATAGTGTTAATGCGGTTGGTTGCTACAACATCCACGCTCTGGCTTGCGGTTGCGCTGCTATTATCCTGATTGACCTGACCTTTAATAAAGGCCTGAGTATTGGATTGATGAACTTTTACGCCAGCTGAAACAGAAACCCCGACCGTACCGCCAATACCGCCAGCGATGACAGCGGTAACTGCATTTTCAGTGGTATCTGCCTGTACTGTGGTATTATCGCCAGCATTTGTGGTGCCAAATTCCCCGATATAGGCTTGTGTGTCATTCTTTGCGAACCCAATACCAAAGGACGCACCAATACCCGCGGTACCGCCAGCCCCAATGCCGCCTGCAATCTGGATATGCTCAGACTTCGCCCCGGCCAGAACGGTTAGACCATCACCTGCGGTGACATCCCCTTCGATATAGGCTTTGGTGGTGTTAACAGTCACGCCAACCGCGGCCGCACCAGATACCCCGGCAGTTGATCCCCCACCAACAGACAGGGCCGAGTTGATTATCCGGTCATTTGTATAGGCATGTACCATCACATCATCATTGGCGGTAACATCTGCCCCACTGGCGATAAAGGCGCGCGTATCTTTTACCTGTACAACTACATCCCCGCCAATACCTACACCAGCGGTACCTGTACCCACTGCGATCGCGCCTGATACGTCTGTCCAATAGGTATCAGATACAGCCCGCACCACCACATCCTGCTCTGCATGCGCGCCGGTATTTGTGGTGTTAATATCAGCATCCCCGATAGAGGCTTCGACCTGGCCAACCCCGACCCCGGCGGATAGCGATACCGCAATAGCACTGTCAGAGGACACCGCCCCAGAAGCAGCAATAGATATCACATCCTGATCCGCAACAGCCGTAACCGCCAGGCCGCGCCGGCTTTCGGTATCGCGCCGCTCGGTCAGGAATAAATCTTTGACATTATCAAAGGTGAAATCATCATTGAAAGATCCCAGCGTATCGCGGGTTTGATTATCATCCCCGCCCATAATGCCATCAAGCAATGGCGAAGAGGTTTGTGTGGTTTCGGTTTCAATTTGCATGGCGGTCTGGCCAAGCGCGGTTACCGATGCGCCATCTTTAATCTGTGCCTTTGTCTGGCCAAGGAATACCGCCGCACCAACCGCGCCCGCAAGAGAGGTGCCCCCGGTTGAGAAGCTGGCTGCCGGCTCCATCATAAAGATATCGGTATCATCCCCGGCATGCAGCTTTACAGAACCTGAGGTTTCAATATCTGCCTGGCTGCCAATTTCGGCTGTTGTGGTAGATTTAATCAAGCCAACACCCAGCGATCCAGCCCCTGTTACCCCGCCTGTGGAGCCTGCAATACCCACTACAAAAGAGGTAAGATTTTGCGATGTATCCGCCGTAACATCCACATTTTGATCGGCGATCACGCGGCTATTTACACCAGCCTTTACATCTTTCCAGAATACGTTACCGCCTAGCGCTACACCTACAGAATTGCTAGAGGATGCGGCAATCGTACCAGTTAAATCGGTGATAGTGGTGTTATCCTGTGCGGTTACGCTGACCGACTGGCTAGCGGCGCTTGCTGCCAGGGTTGTATTATCATTGATATCCGCCCCGCGATTAGCCAGCGCATAGCTCTCACCCTTGACAACATTTGCTGAAAGCGCACCGGAAATAGCATTGCTAGAGGTAGAGATAGATGCAGATAAAATACCGTTAATGATTTCCTGTTTCGCATCCACACCGATATTTACCGCCTGTCCGGCATTTAGCGAAATATTGTTATCCTGGGTATCGCTGCTGCCTACAATCGCGCGTTTATCGGTCAGGAACATATTCAAGGCCAGCGTACCGCCAACAGAATTGCCCCCGCCAGAACCCGAGATTGCCAGCGCCACATTGGTAATATCGGTATAGCTATTTGCATTCACGCCAACCGACCCGGCAGTTGCCTGAATAACCGCATCCTCAACCACGCGGGCCTCGATATCGGTATCCATCACATTAAAGCCAAAGGCGCCCGCCAGCGCGATATCATTACCAGATACCCCGCCTGCTGCCATAAAGGTTAGCGTATCCTGATCCGCTTCGGCCGTGATATCCACATCACCGCTATTCGCGGTCAGGGTTGTGGTGGCATTATCATCACTTGCCCCATCATCACCGACAATTGCGCGCACATCTTCACGCAAATAAACCCCGCTGATAGACGCGCCAACCGCCTTTTTATCTGTAGATAGCGCAACCGCCCCGACCAAATGGCGTGCGGTAGATTCATTATAGGCGCGAACATCAATATCTTCGGCCTGGATAGACACGCCTTCCCCTACCAGCGCTTGTGTACTGCCCACAGATACCGTCACCGCCAGCGAGCCAGAACCCGCATTACCGCCCTGTGCAACCCCGCCTGCAATCGCTTCGGCGTAATAAGAGGAATTCTGCAAGGTAGCGGTATAATTGGTCGTAATGAAATCCTCAGAGCTGGTATTTTCATCCTGTAAATCAAGGGTGAAATCACCTGCCCCAGAGGCTAGATCTTCGGCAACAACAGAGGCATTATCCCCAGCGCTAATGCTGCTGCTCTCGCCAATTTGTGCCAGGTTACTGTCATTAACGACATTCACCGCAATAGAGGCCCCAACAGCGGTTTTATCGCCGCCATCACCGCCACAATTACCAGGGTTATCACAAGTAACATCTGATGCGACCGCAATTGCCCAGGCCCGGTTCACGATCTTGTTCGTAGCTGAAGAGCGAATATCCACATCACCAGGGGCTACAATCTGAACATTATCGCCTGTCACCGCGCTCTGGCTATCCAGCGAGACGACCAGAGAGAGCGAACCTGCAATACCGAGCTCGCCGCCACCAGCCCCGGCAATCCCCTCAGAAGAAGCATAAGAACGGAAAGACGTACCATCTTCGTCTGTACCCTGATTTTCAGACGTCACTGCAGCAACTTCAACATCGCCTGAACCGCCATTAATGGTGATACCGACGTTGTCGCCCAAGCTAGCATGGGTTTGCTGGCCTGTTTTCAGCAAGCCAACACCCACACCGATAGACTGGTCTGCAAATACAGACATCCCAGAGCCACGGGTGCGATAATTCGCATCATTGGTGGCTTTAATCGTTACATCATCACCAGCAACAATCTGAACATTATCGGCAACCTTGGCACGGGCCGCATGGTCTGCCCAATTTACCGCAACAGAAGCCGCGATATTCAGCGAGCCAGATTGCTGGGCCTCGCCGCCACTGGTAGAGCCTGTATCGGTATCACTGCCGCCAAGGTCAAAGCTGGCGCCATCCCCGCCTGTAAAGCCACCTTTCAACGCTTCCATAGAGGTTGGACCGTTATTCACATCCCCTAATTGCGAGGTAGATTGCGTCAGCATATCTGGCGTCTTGCCCAGCTTGTCGGCATATTTATCCACGACCGTACCGGCGGCAACCGCATCCGCTAGCGATATATCAGTGCTAGCTGCGCTGGCCAGAACATCTACCGTCCCGGTTGTGGTCACATCCCGCTTGAGTTCTGAAACAACCGTTTCCAACGCGACGCCAACCGCAACAGATGCCCCAACCGCGGTGCTATCTGCGGATACCTCGCCCTTGGCTGTCGACAGGGTGTTGGTCTCGCTGCTAGCGGATACACTGACATTATCGGTAGCAGTCAGCCCTGCACCTGCGCCCATATAGGCATCAACATCCTTTAGCAACACACCAACCGATACCGCCGCATCCAGAGAGGTTTTTGCCGCACCGCCTGCCTCATCCGGCTTGGCACCGGCAAAGGCATTGGTTTCAATATCACTCTCGGCTGAGGCGGTTACAGAAATTGTACCTGTAGCCGATCCGGCAAGGGTGGCGTTATCTTCAATCGCGGCTCTGGTATCTTCAGCAACGATAATATTGACAGAAATACCGGCCCCTACACCTGTTCCGCCTTCATCGCCGCCTTCACCGCCATCGCCGCCGCCATCGCCATCGCCATCGCCGCCATCGCCGTCACCATCCCCATCCCCGTCGCCAGAGGTCAGGCTTGCTTGCAGATTTTCCAGCATACCCTCAAAACCTTTTTCTGCGGCCTCTGTCCAGACCTTGATATCGGTAAGGGTGGAAAAGGTTTCATCAATGCCTTCCCAGATGGTTTTCGCCATTCCCACTGTGGCCTTGGCATCGGTTTTATACTGGCTTTTCGCTTCTGCATTCACCGCGACATCACCGCTGGCATTTATCTGCGCATCGGTGCTGATAACCGCGCTGGTATTATTGCGCATCACCAGGTTCAGACCCACAGAACCAGCTAGCGAAAACTCACCAGTACCGGCACCTGCAACTGCGTCTGCGGCGATAACATTCACATCATCTGTAGAGTTATCTTCCATAAGCTGGGATTGCATTCCGGCGGTAACCGTTACATCCCCGGAGGTAACATTTGCCCCGCTTCCAATAGACGCTTTATTGTCATTCTGGACAATATTCAGCCCAACCGCGCCGCCGATATTATAATCACCGCCAGAAACAGACGCATCGGCATCCGCGCTCATATCTGTATTAGAGAAGGTTTCAACCGATACCGCGCCAACACCTGCATTCAATTGCACCTGATCGCCGATAAGAGCTTTGGATACGCTCTCAGCATAGGTCACACCCATCGCCGCCGCGATGGTAATTTTTGAGCTATCTTCATCCTCGCCATCGCCGCCAATAGAACCAAGATCCGCCCCATCGGTCAGCGCATCTGTATCTTGCGACATTTGCTCGGAGAAATCATAGGTAGAGGCATTATCATCACTGTCTGAAGAGAAGCCAGCCAATAGGGTTGAAATCCCCTCAGAGGCCTCACCTGTGCTGTTGGACGAATTATCAGAAGCGTTATCTGCTGCACCGCCACCATCGCCGCCATCGCCTTCATCGCCGCCTTCATCGCCCCCCTCACTTACCCCGGACAGGGCCTTTGCCCCGGACTGGACCATCCGCCGCGAAGTAGCGGTAATGCTGATATCGCCGCCGTTGCTGTTCAGGTCGCGATATACAGAGGCTTCGTTGCTATCATCAGCAATGGTTACCCCGGCTGAAATACCGATTGCAAAGCTGCCGCTATCAGAGGTGGTTGCCTCGCCATCACCAACCGCACTGCTGGTAACTGTTTGCTGAGAGGAGACGGTAATATTCCCTTGTGTTGTGATAGCCCCGCTGCCAGAGGCAATGGTCGCAACGGCACTGTTCCGTGCCAGGGTAACAGAGGCCAGCGGTACAATCGAAATAGACCCTGCCCCGGCCGCTTTTGATTCTGTCTCGGTACTGGAGGTTTGCTCAGCTGTGACAGACAGGCTGTCAGGATTATCTGCGCCAGCAAATTGGGCGCTGGACGCAAATTTGGCGGTGGTAGTGTTTTTATGAGTGGCAACCGCAACAGACGCGCCAATGCCCAATGTTCCGCCGCCAACATCCGGATCGGACGCAGCCTCGCTGCTGTTATCATCCATCATCAGCGCAAACAGCTCATCTGCTGCCTGATGCGCCTCAGAAGAACCATCGGCGGTGGCTTTTACTTCAGTATCATTTGCCGCAGACAGCGCGGCGTCGCCGGTAATGGTCAGGCTGCTATTATCACCGATAAGGGCCTGCGTATCATTTACCTCGTTAATCGACAGCGCGATAGCCCCGGCAATGCCAACCCCCCCATCATCATCGCCGCCGCCGCCAACACCAGAGGATGCAAAAACACCAAAACGGGTTTGATTATCAAAATCCCCTGAATAGGAGGTGCTTTCGGCACGTACGGTTAGATCTGTTGCGGCTATTGACAGGTCGGCCTGATTAGCCCCGCTAACCTCTGCCCTGAGGCGATTTTCAACCATCTGAATGCCAATACCTGCTTGGCCGCCATAGGTTGGATTATCGGTGCGGCCAGAAGCAAAAGACTGTGCCTGAGTGATACCCTGTGCAGCCACATCAACGGCCTGTCCCGCCGCCAGAGTTGGGGCATTGGTACTGGTTGCCGGATCATCGGCTTCCACTTCGGCAACCGTATTATTTTTTACATCGGCATAAACAAGTGCCCCGCCAAGCTGGAACTTATTCTCTTCTTCTTCATCATCAGAACTCAACGCTTCGGTGATTTGCGTGATCACCTCAGAAACACCGGATTTCAAGATATCCTGAAGATTATATCCCAAAAATTCCTGATCCAGCTGAGAGGTATTATCAATGCCCGTATCAAATTTTTCATTTACCGTTGAAGAAAAATCATCATCTGAGGTAGCCCGGGCCGCAAAAATAGCGCTGACTTCAGAATCAGCCAGCACGTCAATATCCCCGCTCGCGGTTACCCCGGCATTGCCAGACACACGGGTGGTTGTATTGTCATTTAAAATGCCAACCGCTGCCGCTAGCGAGCCTGACACCCCGCCAACAGGCGCAGCAGACGCATCCCCTACAGCCGTGATTTGCGAGCGCGTGCGAGAGCGCAAGCTTACATCCCCGCCTGTTATCACAGCATCATCGGTGATGGTCACATTTGCTTGATTATCGGTAACCGATACCCCGGCGACCAGCCCCAACCCAAGAGAGGTGGAATTTGCGTAAACTGTTGAGCGCGTATCGGCCCCCGCTTCAATGCTGACATCCCCAGCGGTTGCCTGGATAGACGAACTGCCGGTAACCTCTACATCCGCGCTGGATTCAGTAACCGCCACCGCAACATCTATCGGCAGCAAGCTGGCCAGACTTGCCCAGCCCTGTTTGGATAAATCTGTTTGCATTTCCGCAGCGCTATCAATCACCACATTCTGGCCTGCGGTAAGATTGGCATCATCAAGGCGGATAGAAGAGCGCGCCCGACGGGCATCAAACTGGAATAAAATACCGCCTGCATAGCCTGGATCTTCCTGCAACGCACTAGCGGTTAATGACAGATTGTCAGAGGCGGTAATCGTGGCGTTATTTTCAGCCGTGATCGTAGCAAAGGCAACACCGGTCGGATTAGCATAAACAGACACATCAGACTGCGCCGCATCTGCATCCAGCGTAATGGTCCCGCCTCGCAAGGTTGCCCCATCTAGCGTAATCACCGCCCGTTCTGGTGAATCAGCATCTAGCAGAACACTCCCACCCGCAAAGCCATTATTGCCTTGCGCGGTCAGCATCGCGCCTTGCTGCAAGGTAATTGATTGAGCCTCTAGGGTGATATCGCCAGACGCCCCTGTTGAAACATCATTTCGGTGCGCACTGGCACTGCTGGCATTGGCTACCACTCGGCTAGATACCGTAACACCAGTAGAAAGCGTGATATTATCATCTGCCTGCAAGGTCAGGCTGCCCGCATTCCAGCTGGTCCCCCCGCCTGAAGTACCACCATCTGCATTAAGCCCATCATTCCGAAGCAAATCTGCAGAAATAACAATGTTTTGCGGATCGATCAGGATATCGCCCTGATCACCATTTTCTGACGAAGCGGACAGGCTGCCGCCAGACAGAATTACCGTATCGCGGGCAGAAAACTCAACAAAGCCGCCATCGCCATCCCCGCTAGCATCTGCGCTTATTGCAGAGCCAGCTGCCAATTCTGAGGTGTTCTGCGCCATGACCACAACCGAGCCAGCATCGCCGCCGCCGCTGGCATCTGCCCGCACATTAGCCCCGGCACCAAGCGTGATATTGCCATCTGCCAGCAGACGAATAGAGCCAGCATCGCCGCCCGCAGACGCATTAGCGGTGACATCGCCCGTAATAATCATATCTGATAGAGCAGCAAGCTTTGTATCAGCCGGGCTGTCACTGTCAAACGAGACAATCGAGGTTGATGCATCTGATGGCGAGAGATTCACCAAACTGTCAATCGCCACTACCGCCTGGTTGCCAGATTGAACGGTTCCGGAAACAGACAGGCTGCCAGCCTGTAATACAGACCCGTTTACCGCATTTATCTGGCCGCGAACATCAATAAGCCCGGCAGGGGAAATAGGTACATTATTTTCCAAAACCGCACTAACAGAAGGCGCAGATAAAACATTGCCTGGCCCGAACATACTATCCATGAACTGAAAGGTTGGCGTAACCATAGACAAGCGGCCAACATTAACAATGCCGCTGCTGCCTACCACCACCCCATGCGGGTTCAGGAAATAGACATTACCGCCAATTTCGCCATCCTTATAGGCACTGAGCATCCCATCAATGACGGTCTGCTGGTCGGTAACCATATTCACCAGATTATCGGTCTGTGAGGGCAGGAACAGATTTACTTCATGCCCCTGATAGACATTAAAGACAGAAAAAGAGTTCAGACCCGTATTGCCATAGCGGGTATTGGTATACACATCTGTTACATTGCCATTTATCGTCAGCCGCGTATCGGTACGGCCATCTGGCGTAATCTGCTGTGCATTGGCAACCGACATAAGAGGGATGGATAGCACCTGCAAGAGACTAAGGCTAAGCCCTAATCCCTTGAATGCGAAATGGCTTCGCATCGTACTAAACATGGTTCTCTTTGTGATCTGCATACTCTTTTTTCGCTCTATTTTTGTCTATCTCTGGCTTTGCTTATTTCTGTTCTGGCTCTTGTTCTACTGCCTGACCGGCTGTTTCCGCTGCGGCAGCGTTATTCTGATTCAAAATTTGCAGGCAGCGCACATTGATCAAATCCACACGGCGATTTTCATATTGAACAAAGACTGTATTACATTTGTCATTTGCCGCCTTGTTAATCATATCGGTGTAAATCTGGGCAGCGGTATTTTGCGCCCCGGTACGTAGACCCTGATCATAGACCCGCTCTTGCAAGTAGTTCCATGCGATAACCATCAGCAAAATAAGCGAGATGAAAAACCACCCCCACAAAAAGATATTGAAATCCGGCATCCGGAATTTACGCGATTTTGCCGCTTGTGCCGGAAGATCTGATTTAGCCTCTGATGGCATCTGATCACTCTGTGATTTCATATCTGTTGTTTCTCCACTCACATTCATACTCCACTTCCTTATTTAGCATTTCTTTATACAAAACTGAGGCCAGTTTTTTATCTCTTATCCGTCGCTAATTTAGTTTAATATTCGCCCTTACAGAAAATTGTAAGAGATCATCTTTATAGGCTTCTTTTTCTGCCTGATGAGCGCTGTTATCCAATGGATGCGCCCAATAGGTGTCAAAATATAAATAATCAAAAATTGTTGGTAATGTCAGGCCAACCCCATAGCCAGACCAGCGGTCACCGCGCCGCGATTCTTTAAACACTTCACGGGCATTCGCATGGTCGATAAAGGCATAGGGCTGAACACTTGGCAGCCATTCTGGCAAGCTTACACTCTCCCAGTTTGCCAAATCGGAACGCAGCTCCATACTGGCAAAAATACCGCGATATCCAGAGGATTCTGAAGGCTGGTAGGCACGCACAGAACCCGGCCCGCCAATCGACATAATTTCATTTGGCATATTCAAAAATGCCCGCGCATTGGTATATAGAAAACGCCCCGAAAAGTTTGCTGTTAATTGCGGCGTAATAAAACGGGATGCAGATATATCCATATCAAACTTGCTGACCCATTTATTGGCTGGCGGAATTTCTGTTGAGGTATGGATCACATGAAAAGCTGGCGATAAGGAGACAGCGTTCACCCCGTCATTATAGCTTATCGGCACAGAGAAGACGGCCTTGTCTGTCTTGCTTTTGGCAAGCGTATCCCCGGTTATCGGTGCGACCATATCATTTTCACCACGGCCAAAGGAAACAGAGGTAAAGCCGGACCAGTTGGTTGCTGAAAATAGCGGATAGGAATAGCCCGCCCCAAAAGAGGTAGAGGTGCCGCGATAGCCTACCAGCTCGGCATTCTCAACTGTTGATTCTGTTTGTGCCTGGGCAAAATTCAGGGTCAGATTGCCGCCTGGATTTCCAAATGGGGTAGAAAAGCCTGCTGAATAGGCAGATGTTCCTAACCCGTCAGATATGGATATACTCAGCTCATCATCCCGGTTCGCCAAATTATTAAAGGTGGCCGAAAAGCTTTGCGGCACCAGCTTTGACAGCCCCTTATTATAATTATCCACGCTGATGGTTGGCAGCTCTATCCGGTTAGGTTCGGAGGCTTGAATAAAAATATCGGTGGTACCATAGGCACTGCCAGGGGCCAGCTCGGTAGTCAGCTTGCTCTTATTTGTGGCATTATAGCCTTTCAAGGCTTCTTCAATAGCTGCAAGCGAGATATAATCGCCGCTTTTGAAGCCTAGCTGTTCCAGAATATAGGCCTCATCAATAGCCTTATTCCCTTCAATGGTGACATCACCTAGCCGGACTTCGACAATTTTAATCTGAACCCGCCCATCGGCAACAATCTGTTCAGGCAGCAGCGCACGCGACAGCTCATAGCCTGCCTCTTTAAAAGCGTCGTTAATGGCATCAATAATTTCTTTTAACGTATCAACTTCGATATCCCGGCCAATAAATTTAGCTTCAATAGCCTGCAATTCATGCTGTCGCAGCAAATCACTGCTCTCGATATTCAGTCCGGTAATTTGGCGCGGCGTACCTTCGGCAATTTTAAATCCCTTGGTCAGATAAAAATCAGAAGACACTGGCATACGCGGCTGCAAGCTATCCGTCTCGGGGACAGATGGCACAGCCACATTCAGCGCGGCGATCACTGTTTCTGCCGACGGCTGTTCTTGTATTAACGGTGCCGGACTATCCTCGCCATTGGCATCTGGTAACTCTGGCATCAAGCTGGCCAGGAAATCCTGTTTTTGCTTTTCCAGCCCATCTTCAATTTTCATCGGCAGGGACACAGTGACCGGGGTACCACGTTGTCCATCATCTGATACCGGCTCAATGCGCGCCGAGACAATGTGCCCGATATCTGCGCGTACAATTTTATATGAAGTACCAGTAGCCCCAGGAATAGAGAAATTATCTCGCAACCAGATAATCTTGCTATTTTTTTCCTGGTCTTCAGGGTTGCGGTCAAAGAAGGTGTAATCCAGCTCCAATATTTGGCCCAATTCGGCGCGCCCAGTTATCACCGCATCGCGGGCCTCGGGCTTTTTTTCTGCCATTGCAATAGGCGCATCAAAATTCAGGCTGCGATGGGCCAGTACCCGCTCGCCTGCCTTGATAGATATATCCGCGCTAATATCTGCATCAACATCTGCCTCGCCCAGCTGATAGCGCGATTTATATCCCTCTTTTATCGGCTGGCCATTTCGACGCCATTGCAATTCAACCTGCGCCTTGACCGCGGTAACAAATTCCTGATTCACCACAAAGCGGGCGGTTAGCGACTCGCCTTCTGTTGGCGTGCCGGTAATCTGGAAAATCGGGATTAGCGCATCAGCCCGTGCGGTGCGGGAGATATCAAACATAATTGCCCGCTGGCGCGGTGTATCATCTGGCGTTGTTATCTCGAACTCGACAATGCCTGGCTGGCTATCATTGCGCCAGGTCACTTGTGAGACCGGCAGGCCGCTAAGCCGGAAGTAGGAATCAATCCGCTGTCTTAGCCTGTCAATATTTTCAGGCTCGCCACATTGCAAATTCAACACATCAACCAGATTTCCACGCTCGGACAACGCCCAGTCAAAAGCAAAATGCAGCTGCAGTTTTTCCGGCGGCGCCACACAGCTGGCAGCCATAGCTTTATGCGGGCCAAAGGCAATAAAAATCGCGCCCGTCATCACCGCCAAACTGTATCGTTGCCGCTTCATCGATATGATACCGTTCTCATTCCAGACAGATAACGACATGAATCTGATTTTATTGAGGAAAACATTGCAAATTCCTACAATAATTCTGGCAATAATATTGGCTGGCACCCTGACTAGCCCCAGCCCGGCCTTTGCGGCGCGCACCATGCGATATGTAAAGCTATGTCTCATATCGCCTAGTTCCTGTTCGCCAAATTACAATATAGCGGGTTACAATTCAGCAGATTATCTGCACCAAACTGTACAGAATCGCGGGAAAAAATTCGGGCATTTTTAGCTAGAGCCTCTGCCCTATCTGCGGTGGCGGGGTGGGTTGCGGTGAATAAATCATAGGTCGTATCGCTGCTGGATGCGGCCATTTCCTGCCACAGGGATAGCGCTGGACCAGGTTCAAATCCGGCAAGCAACAAATAAACAATCGCGATTTTATCCGCCTCGCGTTCATGACCATAGGAATAGAGGTCATTTTCCCGCGGCAGACCAGAAGAGCGGTTAATATTTATCACCCCCAGCGAGCTGGCTTCACCAACATGGCCAGCAGCAATATGGGCAAGTTCATGGGCAACCACAAAGGCTAGCGCATCATCCCCCAGCCGCTCACTAAGGCCGGTATAGAACACCACCTCTCTGCCGCCATAGGTATGGGCCTGAAATTGCGGGGCATCGATCAATACAGGGAAAACTTGGGCATTCTGTATATGCGAGACCGTAGATACAGCCTCAAAAATGCGGGCAAGGCGCTGATAACGCAGATCTGCATCCCCTGGCATCATCACTTTGCGCCCCATCCATCTTTGTTCTTGGACAAGCATTTCAAAACGTTGCTGTGAATTTTGCCGGATTTGTGCCTGGCTGAGAAAATTTGCGGTTGGGGCGGTGGTAATTGGATTTTGACGCTGGATAACCGATTGCGGGCCTAACACCGCCTGGGATGTAGGCACCGGGCTAAGGCGCAGGGCGCACGCGCTCAATACCGTGGCCAGCAGACAGCAGCAAATAAAAAAGGGCTGAGTAATGTTACCTGAAACACGCATAAACTGAGGCTACTCAACAATCATTTAACTGGTTTTCAACACAAAGACGGGCTTTTTTCTGCGCCAGAGCAAGACTATTTTTATTCATTCTTGCCGCCAGCTTATCCCGGTATCCTGCCGCAGATTCATGCCCCATCGCAGCCGCGATATTGAACCACATATGGGCGCGTTCAAAATCCTGTAACATATCCATCCCTGTGACATAAACAATCCCTAAATTAACTTGTGACTGCAGATGTCCCTGCTTTGCAGCTACTTCATACCATTTTGCCGATTCTTTCAGGCTTGTCGGCGTGCCTACGCCAGCCTGTAACATCATGCCCAGATTATAGGCGGCTTCTATATTTCCTTTTGTCGCTGCCCGCATGTAATAGGCAAAGGCCTGTTCGAAATCAGCTTCAATACCATCGCCCTGATTATAGGCTTCAGCCATTTCCATTTCGGCTTCCAGCATCCCCTGTTCAGCACTTAATAGATAATAGCGAATAGCGGCCTCGCGGTCGGTTGGCAGGCCAATTCCCTTGTCAAAATTACGCGCTGTTTCAAGTATGGAATAGGCATCCCCATTATCGGCAGCTTGTTTAAAGAAAAAGGCTGCACGCGCGATATCGGCTGGCATGCCCTGGCCATCGCGCAGATATAATGCCGCCAGTTTAAAGGCCGGGGCATATCCCTGTTCTGCAGCTGCCACCATGAACGGGGCGATACCCGCAACATCTGTGCCTTTTTCCAGCTCTCTGGACGCATAGTCATATTGGGCAGTCGCCAGCCCATTTTCAGCGGCCTGCATTAGATAGCTTTCTGCTTGCGGAATATCTGTATCGACACCATCACCGCTAAAATAAATCTGGCTCAGCGCATATTGGGCATCGCGTTCATTATTATCTGCTGCTGCTATAAACCAGGATAAAGCTTGTTCCATGTCTTGCGCGGTGGTGGCCAGTGCCAGCAAATTCACAGCCAATGGGAAATAGGCATTTGGATATTGCTGGTCGGCAGATGCCTGTAGCCATTTCAATGCCAATGCAGGTGAGGCCTCTACCCCTTTGCCCTGTTCATACAGGCTAGCCAGTGCGAATTGTGCAGCCGGATGCCCTTGTTCGGCCGCCATCAGCAATGCTTCTGCCGCGGCTGGGAAATTTGCCCCTGTCCCGCGACCATTCAACAACATATCAGCACGCTGATACAAGGCTTCTGGATGGTTTTGCTTGGCCGCAGCAGAATAAAATCCAAAGGCCCGTTGCGGATCATAAATGGCCGTATCTGGATTGCCATAGACCGACCCTAGCAATAATTGGGCATCCAGATAGCCAGCCCGTGCAGCTTGCTCATACAAGTTCAGGCTGCGCTCGGGTGAATGGCTGATAAAGCTAACATCACCTAACAGCGCTGCCATTTCAAACATAGCTGTTGGAATTTCTGCGGCAACAGCCTGTTCAAGATAGGGCATCGCTATCGAAATAGAGGCATCGCTTATACCTTTTTCCAAGACCAGCTGTGCATACATCAAGGCCGCATCTGCGTTATTTTTATCTGCTGCAATTTTCAAGTAATCGGGATAGGCATCATAGCCATTTTCACCCATGCTGGCAGCGTTATTTTCCGGCTTATCCAGCAATTGGACCAGGCGCCATGCCGCATCTTCATAATCTGCAGCCGCCGCGGTTTCAAACCAAAAACGGGCCTGTTGGCGACTGGCTTTAACCCCGTTTCCAGTAAGATAGGCATCTGCCACCCTATAGCTTGCGCTTGCATCCCCTTGCTCTGCTGCTGCTAACAGCCAGCCAAAAGCGGCCTCACTATCTTTGGCAACACCTTGCTGGCCTGTATATAATTCTGCCAGGCGAAGCTGGGCTTGCAGGATGCCTGCCTGCGCTGCAAATTTATAGTAAAAGGCCGCCAGATTAACATCGGCAGGGACCACCGCCCCCTCATCTAGCAATAATGCATACTCAAATTGTGCATCCAGAATACCAGCATCTGCTGCCTTTCGAAGAAATTCTGCCCCTTCAACAAGGTCCGGCTCGCCAGCGCGCGCAAGCAACAATCTGCCCAGCCTCAATAGCGCGTCCGGCCGTGCCTCATAATCTGCACGGCGGTAGTTATCGATAGCCTTATCGGCGCCTACAAAGCCTATGTCACCGCTTTCATAAAGCACCCCAAGGTGATAGCTTGCCTCGGCAACACCGCCGCTCGCAGATCGGCGCAATAATTCGGCCCCGCCCTGAATATCCTTTTCCACGCCATCAGCCGAAATATAGGCTTTGCCAAGCTCGGCCAACGCGGCTATTACCCCGCCAGCTGCGGCCTGCTGGAACAGCGCTACCGCTTGGCTAGCATCTTTGGCAAGATGAACGCCTTGCATCAGGCGCAAACCATAGGCATATTGCGCTTCTGGCATGCCCGCATCTGCGGCCATTTTAAAATAGCGCAAGGCAGTAACCGGATCACGGCCAACAGCTTTGCCAGCATCTAACCAACGCGCGACGATAATTTGGGCTTCTGTTTTGCCAGCTTCTGCTGCCATGGTATAGAATCGCAGCGCCTCGCTTTCATTAAAGACATTCAAGTTTTCCGGGTCTGCCAGATAATGAGCAAGGGCAAGTTGCGCGCTTGGTATCTCGGCTTCGGCAGCTATCTGGAACCAGCTTGCAATTTCCTGCTGGCTTGCATTAAATTTCGGCTCATCGCGCAGACGTAAAGCCAAACGATAGGCCGCTGGCGCATCTCCCATACGGGCGGCGGCTTCATACCATTTGCGCGCTTCAGCGATATTTTGCTGCACCCCTTCGCCTGTTTCCAGCATCAGGGCGATATTATAATGCGCATCTCTATGGCCCTTTGCCGCTGCTTGCTGATAATAGCGCAGCGCTTCTGCATAATCTTGAGGCACACCAAACCCCTGATGATACAGGCTTGCCATGCCAAACTGGCCATTTGCATCATCCTGGCTGGCGGCACGGCTAAACAGATTTTTTGCCGCAAGATAATCACGTGGAACGCCGCGCCCTTCGACATATAAACCGCCAAGCAGCGCCTGTGCCGGGGCATCCCCCTTATCGCTGGCCTGTTGCAGATAGCGGGCTGCAATACTGGCATCTGCCTCTACACCCAGCCCATTTAGATATATCAGGCTCAGCATATAATGCGCGTTGATATGCCCCTTTTCTGCTGCTTTTTCAAACCAGTATCGGGCCGCTTGATAATCTGTGTCCAACCCAACACCACTATAGAATATCAGTCCGATACGGCTTTGTGCGGCAACATCCCCGGCTTCAGCATGTGCCAATAATTGTTTAAATTTTTCTGGAATAGCCTTGCCATTTGCTGTCTCAGCGCTGCCTGTCTGTGCCGAAACACTAGCCGAATCTGTAAATGCTGGCGCAAGGCCACCTAACAGAGCAAGTGAAAATGCGCTGGCAAAAAAACCGGAGATACAAAATTTATTCATTTTTTTTAGAGGGTTAACGCGCTGCATACATTCTACCACATCACTGATCTGCATACTCATGAAAAAGCTTGGCGGGGAAAGAATGCAAAATCCCTGCCAGACAATTGCCATCCGCAATAATCTGTAATCGCTGCCAAAGAGTCAAACAGCTTACTACCCCAAAGCTGGTCAGCCAGACTTGATCTGCGCGCGCTTAGCCTGTCTTATGGATGAGGTGAAATGACGGAAAGGCCCTGATATGGCAAGAGAGCTAAAAACATCTGTTGCGGAAATGGTAAAAGACGCCAAAAACCGCATATCCGAAATAACCGCAGCACAGGCGCTTAATCTCTATCAAGATGAAAATGTCGTGATTGTCGATATCCGGGATATACGTGAACGCCAAAAGCTGGGATTTATTCCTGGTAGCTATCATGCACCTCGCGGAATGCTGGAATTTTGGATAGACCCGCAAAGCCCCTATTTCAAAGATATCTTTGGTGAGGATAAGCGCTTTATCCTGCATTGTGCTTCTGGCTGGCGTTCCGCTCTTAGCGCAGCCACCCTAACCGATATGGGATTTCCAGTTGAGCATATCTCGGATGGTTTTTCTGGCTGGCTGGAAGCTGGCGGCAAGACAGAGATGCCGGCCCCGCGGCCACCCAAAGCCTAGCCAAGGCAAGAAAAATAGATGACAGAAGATACACAAACTCCCATAGCCTATATGCAGCGAACAAGAGAATATTATCTGGGGCTTGGATATGGCAATCCCTATCAATGGGCCAGCTTTGATGAGGTGCCTTTTACCCAGCCTGTTAAAAAACTGTCTGAAATGAGCGTTGCGATTGTTACCACCGCAGCCCCCTATCAACCAGATAAGGGCGATCAGGGGCCAGGTGCAGCCTATAATGCGGCGGCCAAATTTTTTTCTGTCTATCGCCTGCCTGTTGACCCGGAACCTAATTTGTATATCTCGCATATTGCTATAGACAGGGTGCATACAAGCGCAAAAGACAGCGCCACCTTTTTGCCGCTTGCCGCCCTTAGGCGCGCCCACCGCCTTGGCAAGATAGGCAGTATCGCAGACCATATTTATGGATTTCCAACTAATCGCTCTCAACGCACCAATATCGACATAGATTGCCCGGAGCTGATCCGCCAGCTGCAAGAAGATCAGGTAGAGGCCATAATTTTAGTACCAAATTGCCCGGTATGTCATCAATCGGTATCGCTGGCCGCCCGCGCAGCAGAGGCAGCAGGGATAGCCAGTGTCATTATGGGATGCGCGCTGGATATTGCCCAGCATATAGGCGTACCCCGCTTTTATTTCTCAGATTTCCCGCTTGGTAATAGCTGTGGGCGACCAGAGGATCCAGCCTCTCAGGATGCGACCTTGCAAGGGGCGCTTGATTTGCTTGTCGCAGCAGATAAGCCGCGCACCATTTGGCATTCCCCCTTGCGCTGGCACGGGCCGGAAAATTGGCGCGAAGATTACGCCAATATCAATAAATTGTCGAAAAAGGAAATAGCCAGCAGGCGGGCAGATTTTGACCGCGCCAAAAAAGAAGCACAAACCAGCAAAGAACAAGCCAGCTAGCCCTGCCCGCTCCGGCCTAGCCCCGCCTAATCTAGTCCCCACTCTTTAAAGACCGTCTGATTATGCACACCTAATTGCGGGGGCGGGCTGTTATATCTGGCAGGGGTTTTAGATAATTTTGGTGGATAGGCTACCCCTTTAAAGGCAGTACCATCCCCGCGTTCCAATTCAACTTCCATCTGGCGATGTTGCAGATGGGGATCTGCAAAAATTGCCGGAATATCATTTATCGG
>JBMHCK010000157.1:0-3885 GCA_049889955.1 Puniceispirillaceae bacterium (SeqCode) | reverse complement strand
CTTATCCTTGTGTCTGGTTTGGCAAGTTATGGCATCTGGTATTTGGTTGATACCGTGCTGGGCATCTACATGACACCTTATCCTGCTTTCTTGGGCCGCGGTTAAGGAGGCAGCGATGATCGAAGGATTTTTACTCGGGCTCTATACGGCTTTATCTGTTAAAAATATGTTGATGGTCATTGGGGGCTGTATTATCGGCACCTTCATTGGGATGCTGCCTGGGCTGGGGCCGATGTCTATTATTGCCATCATGATCCCCGTAGCGATCTCTATTGGCGATCCAGCAGCGGCACTGATTTTATTAGCAGGCGTATATTATGGGGCGGTTTTCGGAGGGTCTACCTCCTCTATTCTTATCAACGCGCCGGGTGTCGCCTCTACGGTTGCAACCAGTTTTGATGGCTACCCGCTTACCCGTCAAGGCAAGGCAGGTAAAGCACTGACAATTGCGGCGATTGCGTCATTTGCCGGCGGCACGGTCGGGGCGATATTGCTAGTATTTTTTGCCCCTGCTCTGGCGTCCGTAGCTTTGCTGTTTCATTCGTCTGAATATTTTGCGTTGATGGTGGTTGGCTTGTCTGCGATTGCTGCGTTTGCGGGGTCAGGTCAGGTCACAAAGGCATTATTGATGACGATTGTCGGCCTTGCATTGGCAACTGTTGGAGAGGGCGCACAATTTAATATGCCGCGCTTTACCATGGGTATTATGGATTTACAGTCTGGAATTGGTTTTATAACCTTGGCTATGGCGATGTTTGCTATTCCTGAAACGCTCTTTCTTGTTTTGGATTCTAGTCGTTCTGAAAAGGCTACTAGCAAGCAATCTAAAATCACTGATTTGCGGATTACAAAGGAAGAAGCAAAGAAGATTACCCCAGTTATTGGGCGGCAATCTTTGCAAGGATTCTTAATCGGCGTGATGCCCGGAGCCGGTGCAACTATCGCTTCATTTCTTGGGTATGCTGTGGAACGCAATATAGCCTCCGAGGAGGAACAAAAGGAATTTGGTAAAGGCTCTGTAAAGGGACTGGCAGCGCCTGAGAGCGCCAACAATGCAGCGTGTACTGGCTCGTTTGTGCCACTCTTAACTTTGGGCATCCCTGGTTCTGGAACCACAGCAATTTTGCTAGGAGCGCTGATTGCCCTGAATGTCTCACCTGGGCCGCGCTTAATGCAGGACCAACCGGAAATTTTCTGGTCTGTTATTATTTCAATGTACATCGGCAATGTGGTTCTATTGATTTTGAACCTGCCGCTTATTCCTTATATTGCCAAGGTGCTGACAGTTCCGCGAACCTTTCTCATTCCCTTTATTTTGTTTTTCACATTGATGGGCGCCTATATTGGCCAGAATAACGCCACCGAATTATTGTTTCTTGTTGGGCTTGGAGTAGCGGCAACAATTTTGCGTATTGCATCATTTCCGCTTGCACCATTATTAATCGGTTTTATTCTGGGTCCGATGCTTGAGGATAATTTCTCTCGTGCTACCCAGCTTTTTGACGGGGTGAGCTTTATCTGGGAGCGACCCATGACAGCGCTATTATTATGTGCTGCTATCCTGCTGATCGTCCTGCCTGCCTTTCGTTCACGCGGGGCTGTAAGGAAACAGGATAAGGGATAAATAACTATGCTTTCTGGTATCCGGGTTCTTGATTTGACAAATGTTTTGGCTGGGCCCTTTTGCTGTCAACAACTGGCTCATATGGGGGCAGAAGTTATCAAGATAGAGGCGGTTAGACGAGGTGATTTAGCGCGTCAGCTCGGCGCCGACAAGCAGTTAAGTGCCGCACATATGGGCATTTCTTTTCTAGCACAAAATGCTGGCAAGAAGTCGCTGACCCTTGATTTAAAATCAGATAAGGGAAAGGCAATTTTTCACCAGATGGTTCAAGGTGCAGATGTGGTTATTGAAAATTTCAGACCCGGTGTTATGGCACGTCTTGGCCTAGATTATTCAGTACTGAAAGAGCAAAATCCGCAGCTGATTTATTGTGCAATCTCAGGCTTTGGCCAGACTGGACCGCTTAGCCCACGCCCAGCATATGACCAGATTATTCAAGGGCTTTCCGGAGTGATGAGCATTACTGGAAAGCCAGAAGAGGATCCGCTTAGAGTGGGATTTCCATTGGCGGATACTATTGGCGGGTTAACTGCAGCAATGGCGGTTTCGGCCGCACTTAACAAACAACCCAGAGGGCAGATGATAGATGTGTCTATGCTTGATTCTGTTCTGGCTACAATGGGGTGGGTAGTGTCAAATTATCTGATTGGCGGTGTTCAACCTGCACAGCATGGTAATGAAAACATCACCTCTGCACCCTCTGGAACTTTTCAGACAGCGGATGGGCTGCTTAACCTTGCCGCAAATGAAGAACGTCAATGGCAGGCGTTAATCAAACATATCGGATGTCCGCATCTGGCAGATGATAATCGCTTTGCAACGCGCGATAACCGAAAGTTGCACCGACAGGCTCTAAGTCAGGCGCTTGAACCCTATTTGAGACAAAAGTCAGCAAGTGAATGGGAGACAGAGTTAACCGATATAGGTGTCCCGGCCGGGGTGGTGATGACAGTTCCAGAAATTCTGGCACATCCGCATATTGCCCATCGAGGTTTGCTCTCACAGTTTGATAATGTACAAGCGGCAGTTGGGCCTGTTACGGTGATGAGGACGGGGTTTCAAAGCGACGGTAAGCCTGTATCTGTCGATACGCCACCGCCTATTTTGGGTGACCATAATCATGAGCTGCTGAAAAATTTGGGGTATGATGAAGCCACTATTGCGCAGCTTAGTCAGGAGGGCGTTATATGAGCGATGTATCGGATTGGTGGACAACCTCTATCATTGATATGGAACCTGGCCGTATAGAAATACGCGGGCAGGCTATTCAGGACCTTATCGGGCATCTGAGTTTTTCCGAAATGATATGGTTGATGCTGCGCGGCGAAAGGCCTGGCAAGGGGCAAGCTGAATTGCTTGAGGCGGCGTTGGTTGCGTCAGTAGATCATGGCCCGCAAGCCCCGTCTATTGCGGCTGCCAGAATGGCGGTAACCTGTGGTTTGGGGTTAAACGGGGCGATGGGAACAGCCGTTCATATGCTTGATGATGTGCATGGCGGGGCAGGTCAACAATTTGTGTCTATGTTACAGGATTTAGCAGGCCAGCCAGATTGGGATAACCTCCGCCTTGGTGAATATCTGGCGACCTACCGGCAGAATATAAACCCCTATATACCGGGGTTCGGTCACCGCTTTCACAAGCCGGTTGACCCACGCTCACCGCGCCTGATGGCTTTGGTTGCAAATGCCCGAAATGAAAACATTGTATCTGGTCATTTTATGGATATCGGTTTGCAAATTGAAGTGGTGCTTGCCGAGATGAAGGGCAAGCCTGTACCGATGAATATTGATGGGGCAACAGCGGTGATATATGCAGAACTAGGCTTTGCGCCGGAACAGGCCAGAGGCCTATTTTGTCTATCGCGCTCGGTAGGGGCCATGGCACACGGCTATGAGCAGATGCAACAAGGTGGACGCAATAAAGGACCAACACCCCCCCATTATCGCTGGCGTTATGATAAGGGCTGATACGTCATTTGGTAAATATACACTCCAACGACTTTGTCAAACCACGGTACGACCAAGGCCCGTGAGCCACAGCCCTGCCTCTGCTGCTAGCTGATATAGGCGCCAATATCCGGTGCTGCAGCAAGCAGCATTTTTGTATAGGCATGTTGCGGATTTGCCAGCAATCTGGATGTTTCGCCCTCTTCAACAAGCTCTCCATCTTTGAGAACGCTTATCTTGTTGGCCATGTTTGAAATTACGGCCAGATCATGTGAGATAAACAGATAGGTCAGGGCATTTTCCTGTTGCAAATCT
>JBMHCK010000156.1:0-5469 GCA_049889955.1 Puniceispirillaceae bacterium (SeqCode) | reverse complement strand
TCACGGTTGCCTTCAATGTAGCGCACCTTGCCATCGCGCAAATGCACATTGATACCGCACCGACAGGCGCACATATAGCAGGTGGTTTTTTTAACCTCGTCAGACACTTTCTGAGAGGTATTAATTTCATGCTGGGTCATTATTGGTCACTTCACGAAAAAGAGATACTCAAAATTAAGAAATGCTTAGAATTTCACCCTAATTTTTACGGCAAATCAGGTCAAATTATCTATGCAAAAAACGCCATTTTTTCTGTCTAACGAGACAGAAAAACGCGCATTGTACCAAAAAAGGAAGATTTTGTTTTAAGCCCAGCAAATATGCCGCTATTTTCAACTGGAAACAGCCTTGTCTTGTAGCTTGTTCTGCGCTCTGGTTTCTGCGCGAATATTCAAGATGTTTGCCAGCAACACAACAAAGGCGCCAATAAATACCGGCCATTCCATAGCCTCGCCATACAAGATCACCCCAACAACCGTAATCAGGGGCAGCCGCAAAAATTCAAACGGGGTAACAATTGTCGCCGGGGCCAGTTGCAAGGCCGTGGTAATGCAGAAATGGGCGCATAATCCGCAAATGCCAATAACAATCACCCACAGCCATTCCCCGCCACGTGGCACATCAATAACCCCGTCATAACCAGCACAAATAACGCCAAAGACCGCTTGCAGAACCGTAAGCCAGAACAGGATGGCGGTAATGGTCTCGGTGCGCGTTAAAATCTTGGTGGCGAGGGTTGCACCAGCGAACCCCACCGCACAAAGGGCCGCCGCAATGATTGCCGGATTTACATCTGAAAAATCCGGGCGGGCAACAACCAATATCCCAAAAAAGCCCAGTGCCGCCGCAATGAAACGGCTTGGGGTCAGCCGCTCACCTAGTACCAATGGCGCGCAAATCGCTACCCATAAGGGGGTGGAAAACTCAAACACAAACATCTGGGAAAGCGGTACATATAAGATCGCAAAAAACCACAAATTCTGACCGGTAAAGTGAAACAGATTGCGGATAATATGCAGCTTCAGATAACGGGTGCTGATCTGCTGGATAGTGTTGGCCCGATAGGCAAAAAACAGCACAATCGCGATACCTATAAATGACCGAAAAGTCATGATCTCGAACGTATCCAGCTTGTCCGCAAGCGAACGCCCGGAAATCGCCATCAGCGTAAAAGAGACCATCGCCCCCAACATCCAGAAGCCAGCCTTAATCGGATTAGACAGATTACCCCACATAATACTTCTTTTCTCTTAAATTTAGCTGTTCTGCACGAGAACAGAAAATAGGGATAACCCCACCACCGCGGTCAGCGAAAGGGCCATGATTATATTCACAATTCTTTGCGTTTTCGGGGCCAGATTCAGCGTATGCAATTTCACCCCTGCCCACAGCCAAAGCACATGCAAAGGCAGCCAGATTACATTCATAATGATCAGCTTTGCGGTTAGCTCAAAGGCAATATTCTGCGAATAAAAGGCAAAGCTGGTAAATAAGGCGGTATTCACCGCATAGGCCTTTGGATTGATAAATTGTAAAAACAGACCAGACAGAAAACCAGGCGGCTTTGTGGCGGTAATAAAGCTGATCTTGCTGCCTGCCAGCGCAATGCGCAGCGCCAGATATCCCAAATAGGCAGAGGATGCGAACAGCAAAACAGTCCGAACCACCGGCACCGAAAAGATAATCGCGGCAAGCCCGGTGATAATCGCCAAAGATACAAGATTAGTCCCCGCCCATAGGCCCGAAACATAGGACAGGCCTGGTCGCCAGCCAAAAGCAGACCCCACCCCGGCAGTAGATAACACGCCCGGGCCCGGGGTTGCGATTAACAGCAGAACAGCCAAAGCAAAGGTCAGCATGATGAACAACTCGATTTCAGAAGAAAATTGATAATATGATAATCGCTCGTGGCAAGAACCCACACCTTCCCTACTCATACGATGAAGTGAGCAGATAAGTCTATCTTCATCTTTGACGCTCTCACAAACAGCCGGGCAGACAGCCAGGTTTTTCACAAAGCCCCTTTTGTTATGCTGGTCATAAATCTGTAATTTTGGGGCCAGTGATTATCAGCGTAACATCTTCTCAAAATATAGACGGTGAAAGCCCTCTTCCGTCGCTTGCTTTGTTTGTGAAAATCCGCGCCGCTGATACCAGCTGATATTCTCGCGCATCACAATATTGGTATAAAGCTGATAGCGGGTGGTATGCCGCGACAGGAAGGCTTCTACCGCCTGTAACAGCGCATTGCCAAACCCATTACCCTGCTGATCCGGGTGTATGGCGATATTTTCCAGCCAATAACCATCCAGCTTTTCAAGGATAACCGCATAGCCGCAAGCCCTGCCCTGTTCCAGGATCATAAAACATATATCCTGGGCAATATGGGCATCAAAATCAGCCAGCATGGGCGCTGGCGGCTGTCCTATTTCGGCTATATAGGGGTGATAGGCTGCTGCTGCGATGTCTTGCATCTGCTGTGCATCCCCTGCCAGCGCGCGGCGAATATCAAATGGCGCTATCATCACCAAGGGCTTTCATTCGGCGGGCCAAATCCGGCTTGCCAGCTTTATCCATCTGCTCTGCTACCGCCTTGAAATCGCCAGTAGTCCGATTTTGACTCAGTTTCGATTTGGCGATGATGCTGGTAATCTCTATTCGAAACGCAACGATATTTTCCAGCATTTCATCCATATAATCAGGCGGCGCATCTGCCATACGCCAAGCTTGCTGGCCATTTAGAGCGGTTTCATGTTCTTTGGTTAGACGCCCAACAATTGCCCTTTTCGATTTTTCATCATGTTCGAATACGATATTACCAGTGACATGCACCGCCCGGTAATTCCAGGTTGGCACATGACGATGATGTTCCGGCTTGCTAGGGTACCAGTTAGGTGAAATATAGGCCTCTTCCCCTCTGAAGATCGCCAATATTTCCGCGCCATCTTCAAGCTGGCTATGTAGCGGGTTTGCCCGTGCAACATGACCTATCAGCCTGTCTGCCCCATCTCTCAAAAGAGGCAAATGATGCGCGGTAAGCCCATCCTCTGGAAAGGCAACAACAATAGCCAGGCTATAGCGGTCCATCAGGGCCTCTATTTCGGCAGCATCACTCTCATGGAACATTTCTGGTATATACATTTTTGCTGGCCTTATGCTTGATACCGCCCCTGTCGCCCAGCCTACGCCTGTTTAACAGACATCCGCTAGGCTAAATGGCAAAACAAATGCCCCCCTCTGGGCAAATAGATGCTGCCAAAAAGAACTGCGCGTCCTAGTTTGCACACCCATATTTATCTTGCAAGGCTGCCAGCACCAATAACGTAGCGGCAAATTCAAGATTGCTTTCATCGCGGGCCAGCCACTCTTGTGTCACCTGTTTCAGCTCATCAGGGGACACATCCTCGCGCGGGCACAAGGTCGCGTTAGCCTGCGAAGCTTTCTGATTGATTAAATCGGTTGTGGTAAAGGCATCAAAGGCCCCGGTAATATATACGATACAAATCATATCATCACTAGGGGCTGAAGAGGTGCAATAGCTATTCAAATCATGGCCAGTAAGAAAATCCGCCTGCGCTGGCAAGGCCATCATAGCCGATACACTAAAAACAGACGCCATCATTACGCGCTTTGCTCTAGAGATAGGGGTCATTCTTTTTTCCTTGCTTATTAGCCGCATCAAGTCAGCAATTACGAGACATTCAAAATAATTTTGGGTGGGGCCTTGCCTTCATGGATATCAATAAAGGACTGTGCGCCTGCTTCCAGCCCTCTTACCTCTGTCCAGCCATCCCCAGTTATTTTACCCTCTTCAAGCAGTTGTACCGCCTCGGCAAAATCCAGCTTGCTGTAGCAGTAAGAGCCGGTAAATACAATTTGCTGCAAGGTAAGGCGCCGTGTATCCAGACCTGCTTCATTATCCTGAAGACCAATATGAGATATCACCCCGCCCGGACGCACCATAGCACTAGCAGTAGCACGGGTTAGCCCGGATCCCACCGCATCCAGTACAATATCAATATGGCCAGAATTTGGGATACCCTCACGCGGGTCATAGGCAACAAAATCCCCGGTCTTTGACAGCATATTTCGGCGCAGTGCATTTGTTTCGGCAATATGTATTTTGGTAAACCCTTTTGCTGAAAACACCATCGCCGCTAACAGGCCAATAGCCCCGCCACCCAGCACATGCACAGATGCGTCTGTATCAGCGATATGATTAACCGCTAACTGTACCGCATTCACCGCACAGGCCAGCGGTTCGGCCAACGCCGCGTCACTATCCTGCAAGGTATCAGATATTGCCGTCAGGTTATCTTCATTGATAATTACCTGCTGGGCAAACGCACCAGACAGGCGCATTCCCAACAGCTCGCGGCTGGCACAAAGATGTTCCATACCTGACTTGCAAATCTGGCAATTCCCGCAGGACATAAGCGGGTTTAATACAACCCGCTGGCCAGCAAACCGGCCTGTTCGTGCTGTTCCTACCGCCTCATGCCCCAGAATAAGGGGGGGAATTCTGCGCTCATCCAGACCATGCCAGGCATGCATATCCGAGCCGCAAATCCCGCATTGATGCACATCAATACAGACCTGCCCCTGTTGTATATCAGCCAGCGGCATATCCAGAATTTCAGACTGCATTGTGCCTGTATAAACCAGCGCTTTCATTTTGCGGTATATCCCCCATCTACGGCCAGAACCTGACCTGTTACATAAATTGAGGCGTCGGATGCCAGAAATAACACTGGCCCCACTAAATCATCCAGCTTTCCGTTTCGGCCAATGGCGGTGTTTTTTGCATGTTGTGCTGCCAGTTCGCTATTTTCAAAAACTGGCTGGGTTAGCTCGGTTGGAAAAAACCCGGGCGCGATCGCATTGGCACAAATACCATCAACAGACCAGGCTTCGGCCATCGCCCGCGTCAATTGAGATATCCCGCCTTTAGCCGCGCCATAAGCGATACCATTTTCAAACGCCCGGCTGGATTGCAATGATGCGATATTGATAATACGTCCCCACCCTTGCGCCTTCATCTGACCGATAAAAGCCTGAGCAACCAAAAATGGCATATTCAGATTCAGATGCACCGATTCTGTCCATTCCTGCTCGGTTACCTCATCTGCATGTTTGCGCGGATTAATCCCGGCCGCATTTACAATGATATTTGGCACGGCCTGTAGTTCAGCCACCTTTTGTGCCAGCCTGCCAGCTGCCCCTTTTTCGGCTAAATCCAGGTAAACAAATTTGCCGCCATATTTGGCTACCGTCTCTTCAAGGCGATCGCGGCGCCGACCAACCACGATTATGTCTGCCCCCGCCTGTGCCAGCGTGCCTGCCATAAACTGGCCGATACCAGACCCACCACCTGTAATAAGTGCGGTTTTGCCAGCAACCTTAAAGGGGTTAATTTCCAAAATTCTCTCCTGGAAAATATTTACGCAAGCGCACATCTGCTGACCTTGC
>JBMHCK010000155.1:0-5283 GCA_049889955.1 Puniceispirillaceae bacterium (SeqCode) | reverse complement strand
TCGATGATTTTACTGACCATACCGATTTTCTGGCCCGTTGTGATGGAGCTTGATTTCACCTTTGTTACGCTGGCAGAATTACATGCCCACCGCGCGACAGAAGCGCTTGCCGCGGGCGTGCAACTGGCCCCGGAAATGCTTGAAAGCGTCAAAGCCAGCCTGGCTAATGGCCTGGAATTAACCCGCGAGCAGGTAAAAGCACTAGAGCTAAGAGGGGTCAGTAAAGGCGCCCTCAACCGGCTGAACACAGAACAGCTGGCGATCTGGTTCGGGGTGCTGGTTTTGATTGTGGTAGAGGTTGGGCTTATCACCCCGCCAGTGGGCATGAATTTATTTATCTTGAATGCGATGGATAAAAAAACGCGCATACAAGATACCTATAAGGCGGTTTTATTCTTTGTTGCTTCAGACCTTGCACGGGTTGTGGTGCTGCTGGCCTTTCCGGTTATCACGCTTGGCTTGCTTGCCTGGTAGCCTGACTGGCAAATGCGCCTGCCTAGCCTGGCCGAGCTTATCCTTGTGGGCGTTGTGGGGGTTTGCCGCGATATTTTGACAGAATATCTGGTTCGGCATCTGCCGCCTCGCTCAGGCCAAGCACAATGCCCTTGCGCCGCGATTTCCCCCTATTGGCGATCAGCTGGTCGGTGGTTAAACTTGTGCGCTGGCTACATCTAAGGGCCCAATCATGCAGCATCTCGTAACAGGTCTGAACGGCTCCCTGATAGTCTGGAGAGCGGCCCAAATCCTGTAGCTCTTGCGGGTCTGCCTGCACATCGAACAACATTGGCGGAAAGCCGCCTTCTGCATGCATAAATTTCCATCTATCTGTTGCCACCATAAATAGACGGGCCTCTTTAGGGCTGACCCCCAGCTTTGCAGCGAGTGGCGACATCGAATAATCATATTCGCTGATCACATAATCACGCCAGCATTTCGGTTCTTGCCCATACAGGAACGGGCATAAAGAGCGCCCCTCCAGCCATTCATCAGGAACCTGCCCAGAAATGAAATCGGTAAAGGTGGCTGCCAGATCTATCGATTCAACCAGCGCATCACATACCAGGCCCCGCTGGGCATCGGCGGCCGGACTAGGGTCATAAATAATCAGGGGCACTTTTACAGACGGGTCATGAAATAAATCTTTTTCACCCAGCCAGTGATCGCCCAGATAATCGCCATGATCAGAGGTAACCACAATCATGGTATTATCCATCTGCGAGGTAGCTTTCAGATACTCAAACAAGATTCCCATCTGGTCATCTATCTGTTTGATTAGCCCCATATAAGCGCCCAGTACCTTTTCGCGCACCGCATCGCGTTGAAAGGCCTTGCCGATCGCATTTTGGGTAAAGGCAGCATAAACAGGGTGCGGATCGGACAGCTCTGACGGGTGGCGAACAGGCGGTATAAAACTGTCTGGCCCATACATATCATGATAGGGCGCAGGCACAATATAGGGCCAATGCGGCTTGATATAGCTGACATGACACATCCAGGGGCGGCGGCTATTTTTCTTTTCCTGCAAAAATTTTATCGTCTCGCGCGTAAGCCAGGGCGTTTCTGAGTCTTCCTCGCGAATATTGGCTGGCAGATGGCTGTTATTATATAGCCAGCCAGAGGCGATATCCCCATCTGCATCCACACCTGCATTCGCGAAATCATGCCATGGGTTTTCCCCTTCATAGCCCTTGCTATGCAGATATTGATTATAGGCAGAGACCTGTTCATCAAAAGCCCCATCCGGGCCCATACCCCACAGGCCATCATCACGAACAAAAACATCAAAACCGCATTCCGCTACCCGGGCACCGATAATACTATCCGGGATTAGCCCCAGCCGTGCCATGCCTTTGGCATCCGCGCGCATATGCGTTTTTCCAATCAGATAGGCATCTGTATCTGCAGCCCGCAAATGATCGCCTAGCGTCATCTCGCCTACCTTTAGCGGAAACCCGTTCCATGCCGCCCCATGCGAGCTGACATACCGGCCTGTATAAAAGCTCATCCGCGACGCCCCACAAATAGGCGACTGCACATAACAATTAGTAAAACGGACCCCTTGCGATGCCAGCCAATCCAGATTTGGGGTTTGCAAATGCGGGTGGCCATAACAGCTTAAATAGTCAAACCGCAGCTGATCAAACATCAAAAACAGAATGTTTTTCTTACCCGATACTGGCAAGAGTGGCCTCCTCTAGCGCGTAGATATAACAGCGTAATATTTCAACCAAAACCAGATAGGTCTAGTCAAACATATCCGGGGCTTCTACACAAAGCTGGTTCCAGATCGTTTGAAAATGCAACCAGCCTATATAATCGCTGCCAACATGCTCGCGGCTATATCTTGCCCGCTCCGGGGGAATATAAATCGGGTCAATACCGCTAGCCGCAATATCCAGCTGTTGCTGACAGCATCTCTCTAGAGCGATAAACCAAAATGCCGCTGAATCAATGCTATGACGGCTGGCTGTTAACAGGCCATGATTTTGATGCAACGCTGCTTTTACGCCGGCAAAGGCCTGTGCCACATTAGAACCAGCATGATTTTCCACCGCAACCGCGCCTGCCTCATCACCTATCACCACATGATCTTCATAAAAAGCACAGGCATCCTGCGTAATCGGCTCAATAGGGCGGCCTGTCGCGGCCCAAGCAGTGCCATAGGTGGTATGGGCATGACACATGGCGATAATATCGGGATGGGCTTCATGGACATTTGCATGCAAAACAAACCCTGCCCGGTTCACCGCATATTCGCCCTCAATGACCTTGCCATCATGATCAACCAGAATAAGATTGGATAGTTTCACCTGATTAAAATGCACACACATTGGGTTGGTCCAGTAGAGTTCTGGATGTTCCGGATCACGCACGGTCAGGTGACCAGCAAACCCATAATCAAATTTCTGAATCCCAAAGGCCCGGCAGGCAGCGACCAGCCGCTGTTTGCGATAATGCCGCTCTTCTTCTACAGACTGTGTTTTTGGAATCTCTGGAAAGATTAACCCTTCCTGATCAGGTTGATAAATAGACTCGCGCCCACCTAAATCCAGCATCCTCACCTCCCTTGCCCGGTGCTTACAATATCTAAAATGATTTGAGGGTGAACCCTATAAGTCAACTTAAAAATCATTTGGCAAGGGGGAAGCGGGCATAGCATGATAGAGCTATGCATAATCATTCTATTGGACAAAGCTGGGGGGAATAAGATGGAAAAAATCGGATTTATCGGACTGGGGCGAATGGGCTTGCCAATGGCGGCAAATATCATCAAGGGCGGTTATACCGTGCTATGTTATGATGTGGTGATCAGCCAGCTAGACGCCGCGGCGGAAAAAGGGGGGCAGATATGCAGCTCTATTGCCGAGGTGACCCAAAACGCAGATATCCTTATCACCATGCTGCCTAACTCGGCTATTGCGCGCGAGGTTATCGCTGGTCCTGCAGACTCTATCCTTGATAGTGCCAAAGCTGGCCAGCTGGTTATGGATATGAGCACGGTTAGCCCGGAGACTACCGATTTTATTGCTGCCAGCTGCGCTGAAAAAAAGGTGGATTTTGTCGATGCCCCTGTCGGGCGGCTAGCCTCGCACGCAGATAATGGACAATCATTATTTATGGTTGGTGCCAGCACCGCAGGCTTTGCCCGCGTTCGCCCTTTATTGGAATTAATGGGAAGTGATATTTATCATTGCGGGGACAGGGGGGCTGGTACCCGCACCAAGCTAGTCAATAATTTTCTGGCGATATCCTATTGCCAGATGAATGCAGAAGCCCTGTCCCTAGCCAGCGGATTTGGCCTTGATCTGGAATGCACGCTGGACGTGTTATATGGGACAACAGCGGTAAATGGCCAGTTGAAAATCGCCTGGCCTGCCAAAATATTAAATGATGACAAGGCGCCCGGCTTTACCATAGATCTGGCCCATAAGGATTTAAGCCTGGTGGTAGAGGCTGCCAATAGCCAGCGCGTATCCATGCCAATGGCAGCGGCCGCCAGAGAAGCGTTTAGCCTGGCCAGATCCCGTGGTTTTGGCGGGGATGATTTCTCGGCCATGCTGGATGTGCATTGCGATCTAAATCAGCTGGATAGCCCGCGTCTGGATAGCGGCTCGAAACATAAACCCTAGCTGGGGCATTATTCAGGCCAGAAAATTTACGCCAGCCAGGCCAGCGTGAATAATGACAATAGGGATGTCCAGATAATGATAGGGGCAATACGCGCTGTACTGACCCCATATAGCATCGCCAGCGCAAAGGGCATTGCCCCGGCTGGCCCAGCTGCGTTGAGAACCAGCAGCTGATGCCAGTCAGCTGGCCACTTACCCAGCAACAACACCCCGGCTACCAAGATTGGCAACCCGAATAATTTTAGCGCTGAAAGCAGATAAATGGTACGTGATGGCACCAATGTGGTCGCTGATAAAATCACCCCCAGCGCAAATAGCGTCAATGGGGCGGTTCCAGCGCTGATAAAGGTCAGCGCAGTTTTTACAGGAGCGATCAGCGGCAATCCTGACAGATTAAATAAGATCGCAAAAACTATCGTCAGCAACACAGGGTTTTTGCCAAGACGTTTCAAAGATACCGTAATGGAAGCCGATTTATGTGCCAGCAGATCTGTTGAGATCACAAAAAAGGCAAAGGTAATCGCCGCATCCCACGCCACAATCGCAACTATCGGAATATTGCCAGCCTCACCATAAATTAGTGTTGAAATAGGCCAGATATAAAGCAACGAATTGACAAAGATCATCGCCATAGCCAACAGCCAGCTTTCCAGAACCGCATGCCCTAAAACAAATCGGCATAACAGATAGGAAAAGGTGAACAAGATAGCCTGTCCAGCGGCGTAACTTAGCACAGCAAGATAGTGAATAGAGGATAAATCAACCTGACTGAGCAGCAAAAAAATAAGCGGCGGCTGTAACACCATAAAGGCGATACGGTTCAGGGTTGCCGCCTCTATATTCGATACCAGCTGGTTTTTACCTAGAATAAATCCCAGCACTAAAACCGCGAATACCGGCAAAATATCATTCACTAAAATCGTAATCATAAAAATTCGCCAGAACAGCCGATAAGGGCGGTTTTACCGCTACCGCTTTACCGCATACATAACAAGCGCGATAGACCGGTAAATACTATGCACGAATTTAGAGTAGGGAAGGACTAAAAACAACACATAAACCAGGGCCAGATGCACCGCCAGGGTCAGCCCCATAAAGCTGGTTTCCCGCAAGGCTAGCAACAACAAGCCCGTCGCGCTGACCCAAAAAAGCA
>JBMHCK010000154.1:0-3184 GCA_049889955.1 Puniceispirillaceae bacterium (SeqCode) | reverse complement strand
TCTGCTGGCAGGGGAAAGTGACTATCTGTTGCGGATAGCGGCAAGAGATGTCACCGATTATGGGCGTATTCATAGCGAATATCTGTCCGCCTTGCCGCATGTATTGCGTATGGAAAGCAATTTTGCCCTGCGCGAAGTTGTTAATCGCGGCCTGTCTGCTGAAGAGCTATAGCCACCTACCTTTGCTGAGGTGATTCCCGTTGCATTTGCAATGCTACTAACGCCCTTCAGTCCTGTTTTAGGGCTGTTTCAGGCTTGCCCCATGGGCGCGAATAGCGGCCAGACCATCTTCCAGCGGTTGCCAATCATCCTGGTCAGCGATAGGCGCCCACAACCCTTCCATTACCGAAATTTCCATCGTTACCAAAGGCGCTGTTTTAATCTGATCAATGGCCGTTCTATCACGCTGGCGCGGGGGGTGTTGTGCGACCTGTTCGGCTAGCGCGCTCAGCCCTTCATGCTGTTGCCAGAGGGCGCGTGTTTTGGCATCGGCATCCAGCGTCCCGCCATATAAATCTTTAAACAGCTGATCCCAGCCAATACCGCTTTGCCCTGCAGCCTGAAACAGATGTTCAGTAAGGGCCTGTGCAGTGCTATCTTCTGCTGTAATGCCAAGCCGCCAACAAATGGCCCGCGCAATTTCTGTCTCTATTTCTGGCCAGTAATTGCCAAGTGCAGCGCCCAGCGCTTCGGTATCCAATATGGTCTGAAAGCAATCTGCTAGCCGGCACAAAGCCCATAGCGCGGCCTCTGGCTGGCGGCCATAGGCATAGCGTTGTTGCTGGTCAAAATAGGCGGCGGTGAATTCTGGCTGCATTCTGGGCAAAAAGCGCCAAGGCCCGTAATCGAAACTCTCGCCAGTAATATTAAAATTATCGGTATTTAGAACGCCATGTACAAACCCGGCAGCCATCCATCCTGCTACCATTCGGGCAATTCTGCTGGCTAACCCGCTTAAAAAGGCTGGCACCAAGTCGGTTAGCGTATCATCAGCATCCAGCTCTGGGTAGTGGTGACGAACAGCATGACGAAGCAGAATTTCCATATTGTCATATTGGCGCAGATAGGCCAGCCGCTGGAAACTACCAATACGAATATGGCTATGCAAAAGCCTGGTTAGCACAGCTGAACGGGTGGGTGACGGCTCATCATGGCGCTCTAGCGCTTCGCCTGTTTCCATAACACAAAAAGTGCTAGAGGTAGGTACATTCAACGCCGTTAGCATCTCGGTAGCCAGAATTTCACGCACCGCCCCTTTCAAGGTCAGACGGCCATCAGCGGTGCGCGCATACGGGGTGCGCCCCGACCCCTTGGTCCCTAAATCCAAAATGCGTCCATCAGATGCTGATCTGCATTGCGCAAATAAAAACCCGCGGCCATCGCCAATTTCAGGGTTATACACGCCGAATTGATGACCGTGATAGCGCAAGGCCAGCGGTTCGGGGATATTATCCGCAAGCGGTTCAAACTGGCCAAAATGGTGGATGAAATCGGCATCGGACAGCCCTTGCAAGCCAATATCCGTTGCCGCCGCATCATTACGATAGCGCAAAATATGTTGCGGAAATTCCGCTGGCTTGACCGGATCGTAAAATGCAGAACCAAGCTGTAAATGAATAGGGTCAGGCTGATAACGGGGCTTTGTCATAACGAACTCTGATACAAAATTTTGTGCGATTGTCAAAAGCCGACCTTTTGGGCGTGAGGGGAACAGACTTGCAAACGCTTCTTCTTTTACTCTGTCAAGGATCGCGGTGATTCCGTCAACCCCTGACACATGGTAAAGGAGCCGTCAGATGGATGATTTGATTTCTGTTTTAAAACCTATTGAGCAAGCTAATGGTCTGCCAAATGCCTGTTATATTGATGAAAATATGCATGCAAAAGAGGCAGATTCTGTATTTAAACAAGGGTGGGCGGCGATTGGGTTTGGATGTGATGTCCCCAAACCCGGATGTGTCTATCCGGTAGAATTGCTTGGCATTCCGTTATTGATGGTGCGGACAAAAAATAATGAGGTGCATGTTTTTGAAAATGTATGCCGGCATCGCGGCATGATTTTGGTAGAGGAGCCAGCCCAGTTAAACGGGCCGATAACCTGTCCCTATCATGCCTGGTCCTATGATCTGGAAGGCCAGCTAAAAGCCACCCCGCATGTTGGCGGGCCCAATATCCATAAAGATGAAACCGTCATCTGTGAGGATTTGTCCCTGAACCGCGTAAAATCAGCCCTGTGGCGGGATGTGGTCTTTATCAATCTATCTGGCAGGGCCCCGGAATTTACCGAAATTGCGCGGCCCCTGCGCGAGCGATGGGCAGAATTTGAGACCGACATCTATAGCGGCGGGGCAGATTCAATGTTCACGCTGAATGTAGACTGCAATTGGAAATTGGCTGTTGAGAATTATTGTGAAGCCTATCACCTGCCCTTTATTCATCCCGGCCTGAACAGCTATTCGCGGCTGGAGGATCATTATAATATTCTGGATGAGCAAAGCTATGCAGGCCAGGGTTCCTATGTCTTTAAACCGCAGCTGGATGAAAATGGCCGCAGCTTTCCTGTATTTGCTGACCTGTCAACAAAATGGGATACCGCGGCGGAATATTGCGCCTTTTTCCCGAATGTATTGTTTGGCGTGCATAAAGATCATTGCTATGCGATTTTGCTGATACCAAATGGTCAGGGCAAAACCGAAGAGCGGGTGAGCCTTTATTATGCAGATGAAACAGCTCTGGGGCCTGAATATGCGGAAATGCGGGCCACAAATGCCCGTCTCTGGAAGGGGATATTTATCGAGGATATCGGCGTGGTTGAAGGCATGCAGCGCGGGCGTCATGCCCCCTCTTATGATGGGGGTAAATTCTCGCCAAAGATGGATACACCAACCCATCATTTCCATAAATGGGTAGCTGGCCAGATGCAGGCATCCAGATAGAAACCAGATCCGCCCAGACTAGATCGGCCTAAACCAGATCGGTCTAGTCTGCATCATACATTTTGCTTAACCGGCCAGACAAAACATAATCATTGATGAAATCGCCCAGCCGGGTGAATTCATCATAAAAACGAGTGCCTTTTGCCGCCTCCAGACCTTTAAAATTGGAGGACATATGCCGGACAACCGATAAATCAGACAGGGGCGGT
Organism: Puniceispirillaceae bacterium (SeqCode); assembly: GCA_049889955.1. Classification (GTDB taxonomy): domain Bacteria; phylum Pseudomonadota; class Alphaproteobacteria; order Puniceispirillales; family Puniceispirillaceae; genus JADHLI01. Next base: position 39 of record JBMHCK010000154.1, on the reverse strand, counting down.
GCCACCACCACGTTCAGGTCTTTCACATTATCGCTCAAC
>JBMHCK010000153.1:0-6836 GCA_049889955.1 Puniceispirillaceae bacterium (SeqCode) | reverse complement strand
GCAATAAAAACCTCATAAAATCTGGATAGCGATCCAAATCCGGAATCAAGGGCAATGGTAATAACTTTTTCACGACTATCTATTAGCGCAATTTTGGCATGATGCAGCCGCAACTGGTTCAAATAGCTGACAATTGAACGCCCCAAAGATTGTTTGAACGCCCCCATCGCATAGCCAGACGAAATATTGGCAGCGGCCGCGACATCAGCAACATTTATCTGGTTTGTGTAATGTTCGGCTAGAAAGCGGATCATCTTATGCACATGCTGAGAGCTTGAATGCTGAACCTGCCCGACTTCAGGTTCTGTAATATCACCCACATGCCACCCAGCAAAAGACTGTCTATGCAATCGTAATTGCAATTCCAGCCTGGCGATCTGGATCAGCTTTTCCTCAAGCGAATGGTAATCATTATACCAACGCCGAAAATGCAGGATATCGGCATCATCAACAGCGACACTGCTGATTACTTGCCCGGTAAATAAAGCGGACAGAAATCGATCAGGCATCGACCATGACAGCAATTCTGGCAAGGGTAAATTCGCTATAAACAGCTCGCCAGCTCTGTCTATATGGCTCAGCCGATGAGGAACCTGCCCCCATAATATACTAATCAGCCCATCCTTTGCCGTAATCGGCCCCATCCGCGTGAGATAGGTTAAATCACACCCCACGGGCAGCAATATTTCAACATGACTATGAGAGTGATTATCCGGCATCAACTCAGGTTCGTGACACTGCATAAAAAATCCAGCAGGGAACTGTTTGATATCTAATATTTTTTGCTTCTCCATATCCCAATAGTCGCTCTTTTATCATAAAGAATAAAGTAAAAATGTGAGAATATCGGAAAAAAATTGCAGTTTGACGGAAGCTTTGTTTAAAAAATTTTGGCTCTCTAAATTTAACGAAAAATCTATATCAGCCTTGCTTGTATGGCGGCGTGTAGAACTAGTCTGGCAGTTCTGGTAGCTGTTCAGAGGAGAACATCTTAAATCCATGGGAGGATGGACATGAAAAAATTACTAACAGCATGGGCGACAATGGCCGGCATTTGCTTGTCAGCATCGTCTTTTGCAGGAACATTGGTGATCAACACAGACACTTCTGATGCTGCACCTAAAAAAGCCTTTGAAATGATCATCAAAAAATTTGAGGCAGAAAACCCAGACGTGAAAGTGGAATGGAATTTGTTTGACCATGAAGGGTATAAGCAGTCCATCAGAAACTTCCTGAACACCAATCCGCCTGATGTTGCAAACTGGTATGCAGGCAACCGTATGCGCCCATTTGTCAAGGCTGGCCTGTTTGAGGATGTGTCTGACATCTGGGCCCAGGACGGTGGATGGAATGATGGCGAGCTTTCATCCAGCATGGCACATGCACAAAAATCCATGACCATCGGTGGTCGCCAGTGGGGTGTGCCCTACACCTATTATCAGTGGGGTGTTTATTACCGAAAAGATATCTTTGAAAAGCTAGGTATCGCGGTACCTAAGACGTTTGACGAGTTTGTTGCTGCTTGCGCAAAGTTAAAAGAAAATGGTGTAACCCCTATTACTATTGGGTCTAAATATCTGTGGACAACAGCAGGCGTATTTGACTATCTCGATCTACGGGTAAATGGATATGAATTCCACATGGATCTAACAAATGGTAAAATTCCATATACAGATCCAAGGGTAAATGCCGTATTTGACGCTTGGGATCGTCTGGTAAAGCCCGGTTATTTTATCGAAAACCACGCTGCTTACAGCTGGCAGGAAGCGCTAACTCCAATGGTAAAGGGCGAAGCGGCTATGTATGTTATGGGTAACTTTGCGGTCGCCCCTCTACGTGAAGCTGGCCTGACAGATGATCAGCTTGGGTTCTTCCAGTTCCCCGAGATTACACCTGGCCTGCCAATGGCTGAGGAAGCACCAACAGATACTGTGCATATCCCTTCAAAAGCGAAGAACAAAAAAGATGCCAAGCGGTTCTTGATCTTCATGGCTCGTGCAGATGTCCAGGAAGAAGTAAACAAGATTCTAGGTCAGCTACCTATCAACAGCGCTGCTTCTGTAGCAGATGACAAGTTTTTGAAGGCAGGTAATGAAATGCTGAACAACGCTTATGCAATGGCACAATTTTATGACCGTGATGCCCCTGCAGAGATGGCATCAGAAGGCATGAAAGGCTTTCAGGAATATATGGTGAAGCCAGAGCGTCGTGCAAAAATCCTTGAGCGCCTGGAGAAAATCCGCCAGCGCGTTTACAAGTAATTATAAATTTGGCTTAGAGCGTCACTCCGGCGCTCTGAGCTTTCTTCTTATTTTTTATTATATTTAGAACTAACCTGGCAGCAGGATGCCCAATGACGGCCCCTATTTCTGAAATTCACAAACATGCATATCGTTCTAGCTGGTGGAAGCGCCATCAGGCTAAAATTACGCCTTGGCTGTTTTTGGCGCCAGGGGCATTGCTGTTTACCGTCTATGTTATCGCGCCAATTTTTCAGTCTATTTCGATCTCTTTTTATGAATGGGATGGCCTGTCACCAGCAAGCTATGTTGGAATAGCCAATTATGTTGAACTGCTTGATGATGAACAATTCTATGTATCTTTATGGAACAATGTCAGATGGCTGATCTGCTTTATGGCGGCAGTGCCAGTGGGCCTAATGCTGGCCTTGTTTCTAAATCAAACTATTTTTGGAATAAAGTTAATCAAATCCCTGTTTTTCTTTCCCTTTGTCATATCACAAGTTGTCATCGGCCTTATCTTTACCTGGTTTTATGAGCCTAATTACGGCGTACTTGCCCCCTTTTTATCTGCTATAGGGCTAGATGGATGGGCTGTTTTGGCGGATGAAGATTATGCAACTTACGGCATTATTGTAGCGGGCCTATATCCGCAAATTGCCTATTGTATGATCCTGTATCTAACCGGGTTAAACAATATCAGCGCCGACCAAGTGGAGGCGGGTCGTCTGGATGGAGCAAAAGGCTGGTCTCTTTTCTGGAATATTATCCTTCCCCAACTTCGCCCAGCCACCTTTATCGCGATTGTTGTGACAATTATTGGCTCTCTGCGAAGCTTTGATATGATTGCTATCATGACGCAGGGTGGGCCATGGGGGTCATCAAATGTGCTGGCCTATTTCATGTTTGAACAAGCCCTCAGTGAGTATGGCTATCGAATGGGATATGGCTCGGCTATTGCGACAATATTATTCTTTATTATGCTTGTATATATTCTGTATTTCATTTTCAAAATGTACCGCGATGAGCAGAGGGGGTTATAAGAGATGTTTCCTACCCCTATCGAAAAAACGTCTGGTTTTGTGCGTTCTGCTTACCGCGTTGCCTTGCCAATATCCCTGTTTGTCTGGCTTGTTCCGTTACTGGGCGTGATGTTAACCGCAATGCGCGGCCCCGGTGATATCACAGCTGGGAATTTGTGGGGCGTGCCATCGCAATGGATGCTATTTACAAATCTTAGTAATGTTTTTGGCAACACACCAATGTTACATTTTATCCTGAACAGCTTTAAAATCACTGTGCCAACTATGATAGGGGCGGTGGCGTTAAGCTGTATGACGGGCTTTGCCCTTGCTGCCTACAAGTTTCGGGGAAATTTGCTGTTATTCTTTATCTTTGTCGCTGGAAATTTTATCCCCTTTCAAATTCTGATGATTCCAGTTCGTGACCTGACCTTCCAGATTGGCCTTTATGACACGGTGACAGGCCTTGTATTATTTCATGTTGCCTTTCAGACCGGATTTTGCACCCTATTTATGCGAAACTTTATCCGTGCCTTGCCCCATGAATTACTTGAAGCGGCGCGCATTGATGGGGCTTCTGAATTCACCATCTTCTGGAAGGTGGTAGTACCGCTAACACGTCCAGCAATCGCTGCATTATGTGTGCTTATCTTTACCTTTATTTGGAATGATTATTTCTGGGCAACTGTGCTTATTCAGGGTCAGCACGCAATGCCTGTAACCGCTGGTTTAAAGTCGCTGAATGGCCAGTGGATTGCGGCCTATCATTTGGTATCAGCAGGTTCAATTGTTGCAGCTGTTCCGCCTGTATTAATGTTCTTTGCCATGCAACGGCATTTCATTGCTGGTCTGACCCTTGGCGCTAATAAAGGTTAAATGAACAGGGTAAAGTAAGGGTTTACTTATGACAAAAATTGCCATGATTGGCGCGGGTTCTACCGTGTTCATGAAAAACATATTAACCGATATCCTGCTTGAACCGCCATTTGCAACCTGTGAATTTGCCCTTCAAGATATCGATCCCAAACGCCTGGCTACTTCCAAGCTTGTCGCCGATAAGGTTGCAGAAACCCTGCCTGTATCTCCAAAGATTACCGCAAGCCAGGACAGGCGTGATGCGCTTCGCGGAGCTGATTTTGTTATTGTGATGATTCAGGTTGGTGGATACAAACCCTCTACCGTTATTGATTTTGAAATTCCCGCAAAATACGGCCTGAAACAAACAATTGCAGATACACTGGGAATTGGCGGGATCATGCGCGGGCTACGTACCGCTCCGGTGCTGGCAGATATTGCGCAGGATATGCAGGAACTATGTCCAGATGCCTGGATGCTTCAATATGTGAACCCAATGGCGATTAACTGTCTGGCCTTATCCCATTTACATCCTGATTTGAAATATGTTGGCCTGTGCCACTCTGTACAGGGTACTGCGGCTGATCTGGCACGTGATCTGGGCGAAAATCTAGATAATATTGAATATGATTGTGCAGGCATTAACCATGTTGCCTTTTATACACGATTTGAAAAACGCCTTGCGAATGGGAAATATGAGGATTTATATCCACGCCTAAAAAGCCTTGTAGATACGCGCAATTATGGCCCTAACTGGGATGGATGCACAAACCATGTTCGTTATGAAGTATTGAAGAGGCTGGGATATTTTGTAACAGAATCATCCGAGCATTTTGCAGAATATACGCCATGGTTTATTAAAAACAGCCAGCCAGAATTAATCGAAGAATTTGACATACCCATTAATGAGTATATTCGGCGGTGCGAAAAACAAATTGGCGAGTGGGACGCGCTGGAAGCAGATCTGCTAGCAGATACCAAGCCAGTGTGCGAGAAATCGGTTGAATATGCGGCCAGAATTATATCATCAATTGTTACAGGCACACCAGATGTCATTTATGGCAATGTGTTAAATCGTAATTTAATCGGTAATTTGGCTGCAAATGCCTGCGTTGAAGTGCCATGCGATGTCAATCGCTCTGGCCTTACCCCTCGAAAAGTTGATGATTTGCCTGCGCATCTTTCCGCGTTGATCCAGACGAATATTTCGGTTCAGCAGCTAACTGTGGAAGCAATTGTGTCGGGACGCCGCGAAGCGGTATATCACGCAGCCATGCTTGATCCGCATACCTCGGCCGAGCTTAGCCTGGACCAAATCTGGCGTATGGTAGACGAGCTGCTGGACGCGCATGCGGGCTGGATCCCTTCCCTGTCCTGATGTGGAATTGGCTAGTCCACTACGGACAAAATCGCAACATCTGATGCCGGGACCTCTCTGCTACCTAGCAATAGCTTGCCAGTATAACTGGATGGTATAGACGCTGTTTCTGGCCCATAATTGGTAAAAATCTGTAAATTGCCGCGCTGGCGCACCCGCAGATAGCTTGGCAAGTCATGCACCTCCACACCAGCTTTCTTCATCTGATCTGCGCAAATTGCTTTCATCAGTTCTGCATCAACCCATCCAGTTAAATAGCTTGCATGAGGGTTATGGATGATCAGCGGATGACCTTCATCTGTTTGCCCTTCAGCATCGCCTTTTACAACGCCGCGTTCGTGCCAAATCCTGATCTCGCCCTTATAATTTCTCCAGATGCAGCCTATTGGCTGCTCAGCTGGCATTGCATCACATTGCTCTACGCAAAACCCGGCAAGTGTTTGTAGGGGGCCGGGCGGTAATTTTTCAGGTATCTGAAAATCGGTGGTTTTTGCCCCTGTTCTTGGCCCCATAAATATATGGGCATTAGCGTTATGTAACTGCTCTGCTAACCGTTCAGAAATTGTCATGACAGCCGGTACCACAACCAGCTGATATCCAGACAAACAGGCAGCCGGGCCAACAATATCGACCGAACCGCCATTTTGACGAAGCGCTTTATATATATCCAAGACAAGGCGTAAGTGATGAAAGTCAGAACTTTGCCCATCCAGCGCCGCCATCCAGCTTGCCTCATAATCATAGACAAGCGCAATATTTGCCTGTTCTGCCGGATGCCAGTCAAGCTGGCGTGCCTCTCGATAAAACTGCTCAGCCTCCTGCATAGCAGGTGCATCACGGCCATCTGGCAAACATAGCCCTGCATGCATCTGCTCTTGAGCAAACGGTACCTGACGCCATCTGAAATAACTGATAAGCTCCGCACCATGTGCGGCGGCCTCAAAGCTCCACAGGCGCACCGCTCCTGGTGCGGGCACAACATTTGTACGTGCCCAATTTACTGGGCCAGGCTGTTGCTCCATTACCCATAATCGGCCCATACCCCGGTATAAATCATGGTGGAATGCCTGAAAATCCGGATCTCCTGTTCGCAAGCAATCTGTTTGCATCTTGGCATCCGAAACCGCCACCATTTTCATATTTTGCAACATGCCAATGGGATAGCTATCCCAGGAGGCAATATCCAGATCAGCAGCTATAGGACGGTGGTCAAACTGGTCAAACATGCCCATGTAATTATGGGCAATGGGCCTGTCGGGGCTGTACTGGCGAATAAGGGCTACTTGCTCTGCATTAAATTGCCGGACCATTTCTGTTGAGAAGCGATAAAAATCCAGATTA
>JBMHCK010000152.1:0-3807 GCA_049889955.1 Puniceispirillaceae bacterium (SeqCode) | reverse complement strand
CATGAAGAGATTGATGATGTGCCGGTGGGCCCGGATAAACGGCTGTTCCTGCAGGCGGTGGTGACAGCAGAAGCCTCAGCACAGTAAACGCAGATGAACACAGGGCCTATCTGATCACAAATTCAAATAAGGTCAGCACAGGCAGCAAGGGTCAGCGGAATAGCTCAGCGACACTTACCGCAGCTGTCTTGCAGGCCCTTTCATCTGCACAGACGAAAGTGAGCGTCTATGGTGTTTTTGCTTATGCCACATCGTTCATATCTGCCCGCTGGTGCTGTTCAGACAGGCTTATAGGCAATCACGTCAATTTCAATTTTGGCATCAACCATCAGCTGAGAGCGTACAGTTGAACGCGCCGGTGCCGGACCGGTGAAAAATTCTGCATATACACGGTTAAATGTCCAAAAATCCCGCGTGTCATCCAGCCAAACATTCACCTTTGCTACATCTTCAAGCGTACATCCAGCCTCATTCAAAACAGCGATCACGTTTTGCATTGTCTGTCTTGTCTGCGCTTCAATGCCGCCAGGTATAATTTCCCCACCTTCGTTCATAGCGACCTGACCAGACACATAAACAAAATCTCCGGCACGCACAGCCGGGGAAAAAGGTAAAAATTGTCCACCAGCGCCCGTTTTCTGTCCGCCAATATGTTTTAGGGCCATAATTTCACTCCTTTTAGTGTTTTTTTTTATTGAAATGTTAACTACTGCTGAATTTTTAAAAGATGCCAGGATTGCGTGGAAAAATGTTACCAAACTTGCCCTCTGGCGGTTATTTTTGCTCCACCAATATTTGCCTCACCCCTGGTCAGCTGTACATAATCCAGCATATTTGCAACAACGCAGGCATGATTGGGTACAATTCTGATGCGGTCACCGACATATAGATTGATCGCAGTGTTGCTGGCTGCGGGGGCCAGAACCGATGCGCGCGATAATAAGGGGCGCACCGCTTTTGACTTGGCAAGCCTGAACAGCAGAATAAAGCATACCACTATCTTGCAACAGCTGCGATAGTCCCAGCTTTGGGCATAGGTTTAAGCAGGCAGATAGCCGCACCATTATACGGTTATACCCAAAGATGGTGACCCCGACAGGACTCGAACCTGTTACCTCGAGATTAGGAATCTCGCGCTCTATCCTGATGAGCTACGGGGCCGCAATCTGTGTCGTCAGGATATCACAAGAAATAACAGCATTTACCCTTTCTGTCCAAAACAGGAAGGGATTATTGCTCACTTTTTAAAGGGGCTGGTTTGTGTCACTTCTTTTCGCAAAATGTTATGGATGCGGGCCTGCCACTGGCACCCGAGTGATGGCAAGGCAATCTGTAACTAAAGTTCATATACTAGAGTGTGAAATGGCGACTCCGGGAGGACTCGAACCCCCAACCTGCTGATTAGAAGTCAGCTGCTCTATCCAGTTGAGCTACGGAGCCATTTAAGCAGATGGCCATAAACATCATTTTATGCGGCCAGAATCCTGCCAGCCTCTTTTGACATCCCATGCCTGAAATGACAAGCCCTTATATAAGGTTATTGCGCTTTTGCTGACCTGCTATGCGGGTCTGTCGCGCCATGAAGCGCGTGTAACAGGGCGCAGCAAAGGCGCCTATCTGGCAGCATTTTTGGGGCGTAAACTGAATTAATGGGTCCAGCTGCCAACACGGCCAAAGGCAAAATTGTCTGAATAGGCCTTTACCCGCAATTTGCGCTTATGTTCCCGGGCAAGCTGATAATCAATATCATGCTCTTCGCAATAGGCGATAGCGGCCTGCTGGGTTGGAAAGCGTAATTTAATCTGGCGGGTGGTATCAGCAGAAGATTGCCAGCCCATCAGCGCATCTGGCCCTACAGGCTGGCTGCGGGGATATTCCACAACCCAATTTTTGGACTTGCCACGACCGGACTGCATGGCAGTTTTGGCAGGCTGATATATTTTGGCTTTAACCATCTTAAATTCCCCCTGATACGGGCGCCATTCCCAGCAATTCATAAAGTGAGCAACAGGCGCAAACGAACAACCATAAATTATCGAAAACAGCCCCGAAAAACAACTGCAAATAAAATGGTGCCGAACAAAAATTTTTTCAAATTCTTGAAAAAAACTATACATCTAAGGGGAAAATGGTCGGAGTGGAGAGATTCGAACTCCCGGCCCTCTGGTCCCAAACCAGATGCGCTACCAGGCTGCGCTACACTCCGACAGCGTTTGTTTACACCCACATCAGGGGCGATATCAAGCCCTAATTGCACCAGAATTCAAAAAATTGTGCTTGATTGAGCAGGTGCCTAGCGCGCTGCTGGAAGCGGTCCTTCAAATAAAAGCCTGCTATTTGTATCCAACCCCAGCCTATCAGCTGTCTTTGCGCGGATTTCAACAACATATTTTACTGGCCGGATAGATGATATCGTATGTTGCGAGAAGGGTATCGCTTCTGGATGCAGATAGACCAGCTTGCCAGCTTTATCAAAAAATAAAATATCCAGCGATAGCGGCGTGTCTTTCATCCAAAACAGGCGCAATGCCGTATTCGGCCAGACAAATAACATGCCGCCATCCGCTGGCAGGGATTTCCGATACATTAATCCTTTTGCTCGGCGTTCTGGGGTTTCAGCCAGCTCTAGCTGAAAGCGATGCTTAGCCCCGCTACCGGTGGTAATATAGGCTGTGATCAAGGGCGCGGTATCTGCCCTGGCGATAGGTATCGTCATATTTATCAAGCAGAAAAAACCCAAACAAATAGCGATAAATCGGGAGATTTTGAAATTAACCGGTTTCATCAAATAACTGTCCTGTCCACTGTTCGGGAATATGGCGGGCTCGGCGATGCTGCCATTCCAGGCTGGATAAAATTTTTCGAACCTCTGCATTCGCCCTTGTCTGATACGGGTTTTTTTTCTTTATCAATCCCCACAGGCCAGACCATGCCCGGGCGGTGGTAAATGGATTATACCCGCCGCCGCCCAACACCAATGTAGGGCGTTCCATACCCAGAATTTGCTCTGCTGCTCTCCAATATCCTTGATTACTATAGGCAAGACCAGATTGCGGATCATCCAGCAACCCATCGCATCCTGCCTGCAAGATTATAAATTCAGGATCAAACCGCTCTACATCTGGCAGAATATGCAGATTAACGATCTCTAGCAATGCGCTGTCATCTGCCCCACGTGGTAATGTAAAGTTTCGGGCCTGCCCGCCACCCTTATCGGCTGGCCTGCCGGTACGCGGCCACCGATTTTCCTCATGTACAGACCATAGCCGGATGCGCGGGTCCGCAGATAGATGCGCCTCTACCCCATCTGCATGATGGGCATCAATATCAATATAGGCTACACGCCCTGCCCCGCCTTGTATCAGCGTCAAAATAGCCAAAGCCGGATCATTCACAAAACAAAACCCGTTGGCCCTGTCTGGCATGCCATGATGGGTGCCGCCCGATGGATTAAAGACAGTCTGCATTTGGCTGGCTAGCAATAATTGCGCGCCATGCATACTTGCCGCAGCGGCAGTTGCTGGGCGGCTATAGACTTGCGGAAATATCGGGTTGCTGTCCAACCCAATCCGGTGACGCTGCATTTTTGTATCGCTGATTTTTTGATATTCCTCAGCCTCCAGCAACGCGCGGACATAGTCCGGTGTATGAAACAGGTGCAAGGCGTGCGGTTCAGCCGGGGCAATAGGCTGATACTCGCCTGCCTCTATCCATCCTAGCGCATGACAGATATCGATAACCGGCCAGACCCGGGCAATATTCAGCGGATGTCCGCGCCCATAAACAGAGCCACGAAAAATATCGGAA
>JBMHCK010000151.1:0-2654 GCA_049889955.1 Puniceispirillaceae bacterium (SeqCode) | reverse complement strand
TATCGCCTGCCAGCTCTAGCGGTACGGCCACATTTTGCAAAGCTGTCATAGAGGGGATTAAACGAAAGGCCTGAAAGACTATGCCGACATGGTCGCGCCGCAATTGGGCAAGGGCATCTTCATTCATTGCCGTGATATCCCGGCCAGCGAGTACCGCTTTTCCCGCGCTCAGGCTTTCCAGGCCAGCTATCAGCATCAGCAAGCTGGTTTTTCCAGCCCCGCTTGGCCCCAGGATTGCCACCGATTGACCTGCTGGAATATCCAGGCTGATCTGTTTCAGAATATCAACCTGGCCTGTGGCACCAGCAAAAGACAGGCTGGCATTTTCCAGTGATATCACCATATCGCCTGATCTCGCCTTATCTGAAATCGGCTTATCTGAAATCGTAGGGGGCTTCGTTTCTTGAACTGGCATAAAGATAACCTTATATCATGCTACAGGGCGGCTGATTAAGCCGCATGAAAGGGGGCTTTGCACATTATATGCTGAGCTTTCCTCACTGATATGGGATATGTCTTGTGATGTGCCAAGCCAAAAAATCAAAAAAAGTATTTCATCTGCCTTTTGCTGGCATATTGACGCTGGTTTTAATGCTTTTTTCGTCGATAAAGCTGGTACAGGCGGATGTGCCGCAGTTAATGGTGTTTGGCGATTCATTGGTGGCCGGTTATGGCTTGCCAGCCGAGCAGGGATTTAGCAGTCAGTTGCAAGACCGTCTATCTGCAAACGGCTTTAGGATAGAGATTTTGAATGCAGGCGTGTCCGGTGATACCAGTGCAGGAGGGGCGGCCCGCCTGGATTGGGCTTTAAGCGAACAACCTGATTATGTAATGATTGTATTGGGCGGAAATGATTTACTGCGCGGGCTAGACCCCGGGGCAACGCGCCAGAATCTGGACCAGATTATTGCCCGCTTGGCAGCGCTGAACATAAAGACTTTTTTATGTGGAATGTTAGCCCCTTTAAATTTAGGGCCAGAATATAGCCGCGAATTTAACCCCATCTATCCAGAATTAGCGCAGAAATATGACCTCGCCTTTTATCCATTCTTCCTTGAGAATGTGGCCCTGGTCCCTGCCCTTAATCAGCGAGATGGCCTGCATCCAAATGCCGATGGGGTGGCAAAAATAATCGATGGGATGATGCCGGTTTTATCGCACTTTCTGGCTGGCGAGGCAAAATAATGAATGATATGTCCCCATCCGAGCAAGCTTGTATCCAAACCGCTAATTGGCTGGGTTACTCTGGGGCATTTCCGTTTTTAGGGTTAGGGCTTGTTATTATTTATCCGGATATGGGCGTTGCCAGTTTCGCTTCACCATTTGATTTGAAATTCGCCTTGCTAAGCTATGGCGCGATCATCCTCAGCTTTTTAGGCGGGTTGCATTGGGGCCGTGCGATAATGTTGCCGACAGAAACACATATCATTTCCCCGTCAAGTGCCTTATTATGGTCGGTTAGCCTGTCCTTGATAGGTTGGTTTGCTGTGCTTTTGCCAGCCTCTATCGCGGCGGTTCTGTTACTTGCCGGGTTCGCAGCGGCGCTAGTGGCAGATTTGATATGGCTGGCAAGGGGCTATTGGCCGTTTTGGATGCGGCGTTTGCGCCTGCATCTTAGCCTGACCGCTATGACCAGTCTTGCCATCATTATCTATCAGGGATGATCTGTCAGGATTTTTATATCAGGTAGGCAGACCCGATTGACAGCGCTGCTCTTGGCTGGCTGCGACAGGATTTTTTTTGAAAAGATTAATTAACCAGCAGGTTTAACACGCGTCCAATTGGGCCGGTCAGGCGGATATCGCCATGATTGATAGCAAAGACTAGGCATTCCCCGTCATTATCGGCAACTGGCTTATGCTCGCATCCCTCTTCCTGAACCGCGATATCACCAGGGCCATAGCTGCCTGTCTCGTCCGTAAAGCCGCCTTGCAGAACAAGCGTGACCTCAGTTCCGGTATGGGTATGCGACGGGATAGCGGTTCCAGGGGCAATACGATAAAATTTTGCACGTCCCTGATCATTGTCGAAAATAACGTCGCATTCGAACAACCCAATGCCAAGACGGCGCCAAGAGGAATGGTTGTTATCAGGAATGTAATCCGAGATAGGGCGCGGCAATAATGCATTATCGGTATCAATGCGGCGCGTATCCAGCACGGTAATTGTATCGTCCTCGTCTTCTTCGATTGCCTTTAATACATTTTCCAACGCGCCTTCAGATAGCGATACCGGATCGCTGTCTTCCATTAGAACACCGCCCAGCTTCATCAGCATATTCATCGTCTTTGCACTATCTTCATTCATCGCCAGATGGGTTTCAACCAACACCTCTAGCGGCAAAGATAACGCACCTGTCGCGTAATCCAGCAACAGCGCATCCAGCACTTGCATATTGAAGGATGCTTGCTCGTTCATGACTTCCAAATTCCTTCCGGATCATCTAAATGGGCACGCAGCCTATTCAGAGCTAACCTGATACGAGATTTCACTGTACCAAGTGGCACACCGCTTTCATCAGCTATCTCTCTATGTGACTTTTCTTCGTAATACGCAGAAAAGATCATTTTGGCTTGCTCATCTGGAAGTTTTTTCAAAGCGTGGCGAATTTTTTCTTCTTCTTGCTGTCTGAAAATCGCTTTTTCGCCTGTTTC
>JBMHCK010000150.1:0-8157 GCA_049889955.1 Puniceispirillaceae bacterium (SeqCode) | reverse complement strand
GAAAAATACGATTGAAGCGGTGGCAGAAATGCTGGAGGCCGCCGGCCTGGATGGCCCGCATCAGCTGAGCCGCCGACATATCGTCCGGCGCCTGTCTGCCAGCCAGATTCAGCTGGCCGATCAGATTTATCCAAAGGTTGCTGAAGGCGCGTTATTGCGCGGCGAGACGGTGGAAGACCCGCGCCTGGCTTCTTACTGGTACCGCGTTAGCCCAGACAGCTTTGCCCCGATAGAAGCAAAATAGAGCGGCACAGGATCAGTTTTGTTTTGCGCTTTGGCAGAGAGGCAAAAAGGCCGCCTGAGAGGCGGCCTTTTCTGTCCCGTTTTTAAGAGAAAATTTTAGACAATATCCAGTAATATATTATCGGCTTCTGCCACGCCCAGACCCCCGCCATCTTGTATATAGGCGGCAAAGTCTGAATCTGCGATATTGGCAAGCAGCATTTTGCTGGGTACGGATGTCTTTGCCTGAGCGGGCAATTCACCATGTTCCTGCAGATAAAGATATTCTGCCTCTGACAGCCCCTTTTTTATCGTCACGCTAAGTTGATGGTTTTCTGAACCTGTATCTTCGGCCCCGATAATGACCCAACCCTTATCTATCCATTCCTGCTGGACGCGGATTTTATCCACCCCGATGTCAAAATCTTTGACCTTGTCTGTCATAGAGGTGAAAAAATCGGCAGCATGGGATAGGGGGTCTTCCAGAACAAAAATAACCTTGCCCTGGCCGCCGGTTAGCACATCATTGCCAAACCCGCCAACCAGCAAATCATCCCCTGTACCGCCATATAGAAAGTTAAATGATGTGTACCCGCCACCATTCAGAATATCGTCGCCAGCCTCGCCATAGAGCGTGCCATCACCTAAGCCGCCATTTAGGATATCATTGCCGCCGCCATATAGAATATCCTGGCCATGTCCGCCATCCAGCATATCATGACCATCCCCACCATAAAGCTTGTCATTGCCGCGATAGCCATAAAGCTTGTCATGGCCGCGCCCGCTATAGATTTGATCATCTCCGGCAATCCAGACAGTTTTGATGATATCCTCGCCATGCAGGATATCATCGCCTGCCTTGCCTAAAATTTTGTCATCGCCCAGCGTGCCGACAATGACATCATCGTCTTTATCGCCTTTCAGCTTGCCGCCTTTTTCCAGATGAACGTCAAATTCCACATTGCGATAACGGGTGGGGTCAACATCATCATGCACCTGTATGACAATGGATTTCCGCACGGCGTCCAAATTTTCATATCCATCCCAGATACGGGTTGAAAAGGTTTTTAGCTCCCCCTGCCACCAATAGGTGATTTTCTATTCTGTATTATGGATAACCGCAGAATGAATCTGATCCAGGCTAGCAAATGTCACTACAAATTGTCCGGTAGTTTCATCTCTGCTGTACAGAAATTCCACATCATTAATGTCGATGATATCGCCATCTTTGCCATTATCCACGATATCCTTATCTAGGTGGACTATTTTGCCTCTGAGATTGTTTCCATCAACCTTAGCAAATTCAAACGTGAAATCAGTTCCCTGGGACTCAAAAGAAATTTCCCAAACTCTTAGAAAATAGGATTTATAGCCATTACTGGCGATTCTGTTGCTCATGATGCTGCCTCCCGATTATCGCGTCCCTCGCGCAATGCATGAATTTCTGTCTGAAAGAGGCTAGTTGAGACGCAATTAAGATAAAAAAGCAAACCATAGCAGGCCTGTTCACGCAGATGTGAATAAGCAGGGCAGAGGATAGATAGCGGCCAATTCCCCAATAATTGGGCGCGCATTTATGAACCAATTTTAGGGGCCATTTTATTCATCATTTTATTGGCGGCCTTAAGATTTTTTTAAGACCTCTTTGTTATCCTTGCTCGATTGCACAAACGCCAACGGGGGAAGGAGGCAAAGGGTGAAAGAGCTTTCTGAAAGTCAAAAGCAGAAGAAATATTTTAAAGCTGTTTTTGGCACTTACTATCCAGATAGGGAACGAATTGACGCTGCTTTGCGGCTAGCGCATGAAATCCGGCAATTTGAAATCCGTCTTTATTGGCAGAGAAGCCTGTTTTTCTGGGGCTTCGTTGTTGCTTTGTTTGGAGCATTTTTTGTCATTTGGGGTTTGGAAGGCAATAGACTTTTAGAAAAACTGCTTCTTTTGTCGCTGTGTTACATGGGCTTTTTTTTCAGTTTTGCCTGGCAATATCTGGAAACAGTTTCAAAGTCCTGGCAGAAAAATTGGGAATTATATATTGATTTTCTGGAAGATGATATCACAGGCAAATTACATAAAACTTCAATGGGAAAAACAGATGAATTTTTTCACTGAACTCTATTCATAATGACATCATAAATATGTTCATTCTCACATGGTGTGTGCTCTCATTTTTTGTGATTTATGCCATTTATGAAGCTCCCCCAAAATATCCAAATATATTTATCAATAGTGTTGCATGGTTTGCGTTGCCATTTTTCGAGTTATTTGAGGTGAGATTGACCTTTTTGGTGAAAATGTTTGCGCCTAAATATTCAGGCATGACACTTTATGCGCTTTTTGTAGCCAACTTTATGTTCTTGATAATGTTCTACTTATTAATGCGTTTTTTCTTCCTATACAAAGGCTCTAGTAACAGCAGGGGGCGTTGGCGGACTGGCATAGACACTAATCCGGGTGATTTATCTTGCAAGCCGCAACTTGTCACAAGGCCATTGCGTGAGATTCAGTTTCCGCGTCATTGAGAGTGCTAATTGACAAAACCATTCCATGCTTGTCTAGATAGAGGGGCGGGGCTGCCTGTCTTTTTGGGTTTGCCCGTCCTGCCTGTCGCCAACTACCGGGTGCCTATGATACAGTATTTTGCCTCTATGCCTGCCACTGTCTGGCGGATGACCATCGCGCAAGGCCTGTCCATGAGCGTGATGAATATCAATATCATCAATACCGGCCTGGCCGGGGCAGTGTTGGCGCCGTCTTTATGGATGGCGACCTTGCCGCTTTCGCTGCAATTTGTCTGTGTTATGCTGGCGACCTTGCCGGCCTCTTTGTTGATGGCACGCTTTGGGCGGCGGCCGGTTTTTATTATCGGCATTTGCATTGCGATCACCGCTACCCTGATACAGGGGCTGGGTCTGATCCGCGGCGATTTCGGGCTGTTTATTGGCGGGTCTATCTTGCTAGGCGTATCGCATGGCACGGCACAATTCTATCGCTATGCCGCAGCAGATGCGGTGCCGATCGCTGATAAACCAAGGGCGGTATCCTTTGTCTTGCTAGGCGGATTATTTGCTGCCCTTGTCGGGCCAGAAATCGCGTACCGATTTGCCGGTGCGGTGCCAGATGCGCCCTATACTGGCGCCTTTTTCGGGGCGGCGGGGGTACAGCTTTTCGCCTTTTTCGCGCTGGCTGGATTAAAAATTGCCCCACCGGACAGAACTGCCCCTGCTGGCCGCCCCATGGGGGCATTTTTCCGCACCTCCAGTTTTCGCCTTGGCCTGGTGGTGGCGGCATTGGGCTATGCCTGCATGTCTTTTTTGATGACCGCAACACCCTTGCAAATCGTCAATGTCAGCCTGCTGGGCACCGAACAGAATGCCCGCGTCATTCAATGGCATGTTATCGCTATGTTTGCGCCATCTTTTTTCACTGGTGCGCTGGTCTCGCGCTTTGGGGTGCGGGTGATGATTTTGCTTGGCGGGCTGTTATATGGGCTGGTTGTTGTGTTTGCACTGGCAGGAACCAGCTTTTGGCATTATTTCATTGCGCTGTTTTTGTTGGGGCTGGGCTGGAACTTCCTGTTTGTTACCGGCACAACCCTGATTGCGCGCATTGCCCGCCCGGCTGAACGGGGACGGGTACAAGGGGTATCTGATCTGGTCATTTTCTCGTTTGTTGCGGTGGCCTCGCTTAGTGCGGGCATCCTGCATTCGGCGATTGGCTGGGATGGGCTGGTGCTGGCCTGTTTGCTGCCGGTTGGGTTGATTTTGATAATGTTGCTGGCCACCCCGCAAGGCCGGCTAGATGCCGAAAAAGATCCAGATTAAGCCCTGTCGGGATCCTGTATCCTGACCCTGTATCCCTGTTAAATTGGTGCGATGCACAATAAATACCAGGGCGTTATTGTTTCCGAAATAGAAATAATAGCTTTCATATGGGGAAATATTTCAATAAAATGACAAAAAAAGGTCGTGAGAAAGCTCACGACCAAGTTTAGGGAGGAAATGCACAATAACTGTTGTGCGGTGCAATATATGCGCCTCTTGCCAAACAATGTCAATAGTTATTACCTATTTTCGGGAAAATTAATTCAAAATCCACGCAAATAAGGGATTTTTGCCTAATTTCTCGCCTATTCGCCAGCTATCTGGGCGGTAATATCGCCAGCTGTTGTGCCTGTTTCGCGTAAATGCTTCAGGCTTAGCGCGTCATGGCGTTTGGCCAAACGCTGGCCATCTGCATCACAAATCAGCGAGTGATGCCAGTAAATTGGCACTGGTAGCTCTAATACGGCCTGCAGGAGCCGGTGAATTTGTGTCACCGGGGCCAGATCGGCGCCGCGCACAACCAACGTGATATCACTATCGGCATCATCAATGACGGTGCTGAGGTGATAAGAGGCTGGGCTGTCACGCCGTCCCAGAACCACATCGCCAAATTCAGCCGCATTTACCCTATGGCGGGTACCGTTATGATCCTGCCAGGCTAGCGGTCCGTGCTGTTGGGCTATGTCAATCGCCCGCGCGCTATCCAGGCGCCAGACAGGGGGCATGCCGCTGGCCTCTCTCTCGCGGCTGGCAGCCGAGCCGATTAAATGGCGGGTAGAGGGGGCAGGTGCCAGCCCATTTTGCGTATCATGCGGGGCTGAGTACAGGCTATCTGCTTCCTTGCGGGTTAAATAGCAGGGATAGATTAAGTCTCTGGCGTGCAACCTGGCCAGCATGTTTTGATAGCGGTCTGTTCGGGCCGACTGATAGAGAACCGGCGCGCGCCATTCCAGCCCCAGCCAGTGTAAATCATTAAAAATCTGCTGGGTAAATTCTGGTTTGCACCGGGTGCTGTCCAAATCATCTATTCGCAGATGAAAGCCGCTAGGCTGGTTGCCTGCTGCCTGCCAGGCACACAGCGCAGAATAGGCATGTCCCAGATGCAGATATCCGGTTGGGCTGGGGGCAAATCGTGTCCGCACCGCACCGCCACATAGGCCAGATAGTATTTCTAACTCCTGATGTGTCAACATGACCTGAAATTCTATCCTTATCTTGCAACTGTCCCCAGCATAGGGGATTATTTGCCGACATAACAGCCTTGCCATCGCGATAGGGTATCGAGATCAGATAACAGGCCCAGATAAACAGGCCCAGATAACAGGCAAAATGAACAGGAGATTGAAAAGTGGGTTTCACACCAATAGAGCTGCCTCTAGAGAAGACTGCGCCAGAAGGTCGCCATCTTGCCGCTACCCTTTTCCAGCCAGAAAGCCCGGCAGCGCCTGCCCCGCGCCAGCTGATTATCTTGATGCATGGCTGGGGCGCCGATAGCCAGGATTTACTGCCGCTAGCCCCGCTGCTGGCACAAGATGATCCGCAAAAACTGGTGGTGGTACCCGATGCACCGGATATCTGTTCTGCCAACCCATTTGGCCGGCAATGGTTTGAATTAGCCAGCCCGGATTTATCCTCAGGCGTAATCGCTCAAGCCTGTAGCGACGCGGCGGCAACCATTCATCACATGCTGGACAGCCTGCAAAAACGCTATAGCCTGCCCGCCAGCCAGATGGTTTTGGGCGGTTTTTCACAAGGCGGGATGATAGCCTTAACTGCGGGTCTTGGCTTTTCAGCATCGCTTGGCGGGATATTTTGCCTGTCTGGCGGCTGGCTGACCCCTGATCAAGCCCTGACCCAAACCACCGATTTGCCGATTTTTCTAGCGCATGGCGATGCCGATCCTGTGGTGCCAATAGGCATGATGAAAAACAGCGAGGCCGCCCTGATGGCTAAGGGATTTGCCCCGCAATGCCTGGTGCGCCCATCCCTGCCGCATAGCATTGATGAGCCGGTGATTGACGGGCTGGCGAATTTTATCACGAAAAGCTGCTGAACCGATATCTGTCCAAAGCCAGCTATATTTCAATATTTACCCCAACATTTACCCCAACATTTAGATGTCATTTAATAAAAGGATCACAATATATAGGGATGCTTAGCCTACTAAGCTCTTGTCAGCCTGCCCGCTTCATGCTTGGATTAATAGCGATGGTATTGGCTAAAAAATTAGGAGGCTAAGAGAAAATAATGAATGCAGGTATGCATCCCCCTGCTTTGGTCCTTAATGCTGATTTTCGGCCATTAAGCTATTTTCCGCTTTCCCTTTGGTCCTGGCAGAATAGCGTCAAGGCGGTATTTTTGGACAGGGTTACCATTATTTCTGAATATGAAGAACAGGTATCCTCGCCCTCGCTACAGATGAATCTGCCATCGGTTATCGCCTTAAAGGAATATATTCCGCAAAGCCGGCATCCGGCCTTTACCCGATTTAATGTTTTCCTGCGCGATAAATTCACCTGCCAATATTGTGATACCAGATTACCGGCTGCCGAGCTGACTTTTGATCATGTGATTCCGCGCTCAAAAGGGGGGCGCTCGCGCTGGGATAATGTGGTAGCGGCCTGTAGCCCTTGTAATTTGAAAAAAGCCAATATGATGCCGCGGGATTGCAGAATGCACCCGCTGGTCAGCCCGATACAGCCCACCGTGTGGCAGTTGCAAGAACAGGGGCGCGGCTTTCCACCAAACTATTTGCACCATAGCTGGCGCGATTACCTCTATTGGGATAGTGAATTGCTAGAGGATTTGAACGATAATCAGTCCTGAAATAAAAACTGGACCTGAAAACCGGACCTGAAAACCGAACTAGATCTTTTCCGCAATTTTAATGGCGGTTTTACACCCGGTTGAAATTACCTTTTGCATCAGGCTATAGGCAGGGGCCTCGCGGCCATCATGGGCAACCGCAATATCCCGGTGTTCCAATTCCTCATCTCTGAATTTCTCCAGGACTTCTACCAGCTCTGGCTCTTCTTGTTTGGCAGATAAATCCTTAACCTGATTGTCATAATGGGTGCCGATAACCTCTTCAACCGCGATCGTACAGGCCATCGCGGCTTTTGGTCCCATCGCCGCGGTTGCGGCCCCAAGGATAAAGCCAGCTGCCCCCCATACCGGGTCCAGCAAAGAGGGGCGCACCTGATATTCGTTCAGCAAATGATCAAACGCATCCAGATGCTCTTGTTCCTGTTCCATCATATGCTGGATTTCAGCAGCATCAGGATGGTTACCCAATACAGCCAGCTGACCTTTGTAGATGGTCTGGGCAGCGCGCTCGCCAGCATGGTTAACCCGTAAATATTCAGCTAGCCTTTTATCTGTTTGGGCCTCACCTGCGGCAGCCTGTTTGATGATGTCTAGCGGATTTATCGGCATGTCTAAAACACTCTGTTACATAGGGAAAAAGTCTTAAGCTCTCTTTATATATATAGGCTAGCTGGCCGCTAAAGGCAAAGGCCAGCCAACAGGATTTTTTAAAAGAGACGGGAACAGGTGACGCGCAGGAGATAACGCTTAGGCGCGTAGCAGCATTTTGCCCGCTAGCCCCGTTTGTGCCAGGCTGAACAGCATATTCCATCCAGCCATGGAAATGCCCAGAAAAGACCAGGCAATTTCATCACATCGGATAACAGGTGTGGCCAGCAGCAAATCCAGCATATCGCTGCTAGACAGGCCGCTATCAAGAGCGCCGCTACAGCTGGCTGGACCTTGCCAAAGCTGCTGTTCAACGCCGATATGGTAAAAAGCCACCCCGGCATTGGTCAGCGCCAATCCAGCTATCAGGGCCAGGACCAGCGAGGCCCGCAATGAGACCAGCCCCAAAACCGCAACCAGAATAATAACGGCATGTGGCCAGCGTTGCCAGATACATAGCTTGCAGGGCAATAACCCGCCAAAATATTCAAACGCAAAGGCCGCGGCTAGCAAACCGGCGGACATCAGACCCAAAATCATAATCATCTGATAGGTCTGTTTATGCGAAGAAAGTGAAGCCATTTACCTGCCTTGCTCTTGGGTAATACTATATCTCAGGATATCTCAGGTCTTTGTGCA
>JBMHCK010000149.1:0-41467 GCA_049889955.1 Puniceispirillaceae bacterium (SeqCode) | reverse complement strand
GTCATTGCCAGAAACAGGCCAAGCCCCTTATGCCCATCACTGCCTTCGCGGCTGCTATTCCATGGCTGGCCAAAACGCGATAACACCGCAGGGGTAAAGCCGGGACCATCATCGCTTATTTCTATTTCTATCGCCTCGTCTGACCAGCCAATGGTGACATCAATATAGCTGGCGGCAAAATCATCTGCATTATCCAGCAAGGTTTCGAGCGCATATTTTAAATCTGGCAAGGGTTTGGCATGCGGTTCACGGATTTCACCAGACGCGCGCGTGTTAAACCGAACCCGGCCATATAATTCTGTCAATTTTGGATCCAGCAAGGCCCGTATCATCTGGCTAACCGGCAACGCCACATCGCGTGCCAGATTCTCGGTTTGGGCATCGCGGTCTAGCTCGGTCAATATAGTACGGCAACGCTCTACCTCGGCATTTAACAGGCGCACATCCTGTAATATCTCGTCATTACCATCTATTTTTCCCTTTAATGCGGCTTTCATATCATGGCTGATCACCGCAATCGTATTCAAGGGCGAGCCAAGCTTATGTGCCGCAGCCGCAGCCAGACTGCCAAGCACGGTGGCGCGCCTGTCCCGTTCCAGCAACAGCTGCATCGCTGCCAGCGCTGCATTCGCCTGCCGCGCTTTATCCGCCAGATACCAAACATAAAATCCAATAAAGACACTAGAGACTAAAAGCGCTGTGAACAGCCCGCTGAGATATAAGGCTGGAAGTACGAAATCTGTTTCTGAAAATGGCAGAGGCAGATAAAAATGCGTAATCATGATAGCGCAAAAAGCGACCAGCAATACCAGATAGACAGTCGCCCTGAAATCCAGCAAGGCAGCGGAAACCACAATTGGGGCCAGCAACAGCATCGCAAATGGATTAGCCATCCCGCCAGTCAAATATAATAGCCCGGATAGCTGTATCACATCAAAGGAGAGTGCCAGTAATAATTCTGGCCGGCTGGTGACTGTCTGATATCGGCTACGCCAGCTTTGCCATAAATTAATCGCTGCCCCTACCGCCACCAGCCCAAAGGCACTTTGAAAGGCACCAGCAAAACCAAAACCAAAGGCAACAATAACCAGAGCGATAGTCTGGCCAGCCAGAGCCAGCCAGCGAATCGCAATAACCGCACGGGTATCAATTACCGAATGCCCAGCATGTGATTTGGGATGTGATGTGGTATGTGATTTAGCGTTTGAACCAGTATTCGGCTGGACAGATGACCAATTAGCAGACTGGTCGTCGGGCTGGGTATCTGTTGATATAGGCACCTGCCGGTGCGCAAATATCGCGCGGAGTTTTGTGCCCAGCCCTGACATCAGATATCCAGATTAGAAACTTTCAGCGCATTTTCTTGAATAAAATTACGCCGCTCTTCAACCGCTTCCCCCATCAAGGTTGAAAAGGCCATATTTGCCTCTTCTTCTTCGTTCACACGTACCTGTAAAAAGGTTCGCTGATCCGGGTCCAGGGTTGTCTCCCAAAGCTGATCCGGATTCATTTCCCCCAAGCCCTTATAGCGGGCAATCTGCGCGCCTTTCTTGCCAAGGGCAGTGACCTGTACCGCCATTTCAGATGGGCCTTTGATAGCGAATTCAGCATTAGGGGTTGCAAAGATAGCCCCTTTAACAAAAATTTTCTGTAGCAAGGCAGCCGCGCCATCTAATTGTCTGGCTTCACTTGTCTGAATAAATTTACGATTCAGGTAATGGGTTTCCGTAATGCCGCGCAAGGTTCTGGTAATTTCGATATGTTGGCCATCTGCAGCTGTGCCCACCTCAGCCTTCCAACCGCGCTCCAGCGGGTCAGATATCTGATCAAGACGCTTGGCAAGATAGGCAGCCGCTTCTGCATTGCCCAGCATTTCCAGATTAAGAATGCCGGCAATGGCAGCCTGTTCAATGACATCCCGATTATTAATCTGCACGGTAAGCTGATCGATTGTGCGGCTAAGCTGAATACAGCTTTCTGTCACATCCCGAAGCTCGGCCCCGGCAATTTGCAGGCCATCATCATTTTTCAATACCGCATCCTTTAGGCCAGCGGTAACCAGATAATCATCCAATGCCGCCTGATCTTTCAAGTAAACCTCAGAGCTGCCTCGCTTGGCACGAAACAGGGGCGGCTGGGCGATATATAAATATCCTCGCTCTATTAATGGCCGCATATGACGGAAGAAAAAGGTTAGAAGGAGGGTGCGAATATGCGAGCCATCCACATCCGCATCTGTCATGATCACCACTTTATGATAGCGGATTTTTTCTGGATCCATGCCATTTTCGCCATCATTACCAACCCCGGCACCAATCGCGGTGATCAATGTGCCAATTTCAGCAGAAGATAACATTTTATCCAGCCGTGCTCGCTCTACATTCAGGATTTTACCTCGCAGAGGCAAAATCGCCTGATTAGCTCTATCCCGCCCCTGTTTGGCAGAACCGCCCGCAGAATCACCCTCCACCAGGAATAATTCGGATTTTGAGGGATCGCGTTCCTGGCAGTCAGCCAGCTTGCCTGGCAAGCTGGCAACATCCAGCACCCCTTTCCGGCGGGTTAATTCACGCGCTTTTCTGGCTGCTTCTCTGGCTGCAGCAGCTTCATAAGCCTTGGAGACGATTTTGCGGGCTTCTGCGGGATGTTCTTCAAACCATTGACCCAGCGCATCGCTTACCGCCTGTTCAACAATCGGGCGCACTTCTGAGGAAACCAGCTTGTCCTTTGTCTGTGACGAGAATTTTGGATCCGGCACTTTTACCGACACAATCGCGGTCAGCCCTTCGCGCGAATCATCCCCAGTTAAGGTGACTTTTTCTTTTTTCGCAATCCCGGAATCCTGAGCATAATTATTAATGATGCGTGTTAATGCCCCGCGAAATCCGGCTAGATGCGTGCCGCCATCGCGTTGCGGAATATTATTGGTAAAACACAAGGTTGATTCATGAAAGCTATCCGTCCAAGCCAGCGCTAATTCAACGCCAATATCTTCTTTTTCTGAATCGCAATAAATGGTCGGATGCAAGGCGTTGCGCGATTTATTCAAATAATCCACAAAGGCGATTAGCCCGCCATCATAATAGAATTCGGTAACTTTTTGTTCGGCTTTTCTATCATCGGTCAGGCGTATCCGCACCCCTGAGTTCAAAAAAGCCAGTTCGCGCAGACGGTTTTCCAATGTGGTGAAATCAAATTCAACTTTGGAAAAGGTCTCTGACGAGGGTTTAAAGGTGATTTCTGTGCCAGACTGGCCTTCGGCTGAGCCAGTGACCTGCAAAGGCGCGGTAGCTTCACCATGCTCAAAGCGCATTTCATGTTTGCTATCATCACGCCAAATACGCAGCTCCAGCCATTCTGAGAGCGCGTTTACAACCGACACGCCAACCCCATGCAAACCGCCAGAGACTTTGTAGGAATTATTATCAAACTTACCGCCAGCATGTAGCTGTGTCATAATAACTTCCGCAGCCGAAACCCCTTCTTCGGCATGAATTTGGGTGGGAATACCGCGCCCATTATCCGATACAGAAACAGAGCCATCGCCATTAAGCGTAACTTTGGCGATATCACAATGCCCGGCCAGGGCTTCATCAATGGCATTATCTACCACCTCATACACCATATGATGCAGGCCCGAACCATCATCGGTATCGCCAATATACATGCCAGGGCGCTTGCGTACCGCATCCAGACCTCGCAATACCTTGATGGAATCCGCACCATAATCTTCGTTTTCTACCGCTTCATCTGACATTATCAGCTCCTATTTTGGCCGTACTAGGCACGCAACTGGCCATCCTCAATACAAAAATGAGCGGCGATGTCTTTGATTTCATCAAACGCATCTGCATCTGCTCCACTATACCATGTTTGCGCCGCCATATGCTGGCACAGCTCAAAAAGTTCACCTCGGCGCCCTTCATCCAAATGCGCAACCACATCATCCAGCAACAAAATTGGCGGCCGGTTCAGGCGCTGATGCTGTAATTTTGCATGTGCCAATATCATAGAAATTAACAAGGCTTTTTGTTCACCTGTTGAGGCCAGATGCGCCGGGCGGCCTTTATAAAACAGGGTAAAATCTGCATCATGGGCACCTGGCATGCCACTTTCGCCAGCCAGCCTGTTTTGCCGCGCTGCAGATAATATCTGATCTTCAATATCAACAGCAGGGACCTCGGCGGCCAGCCCTTCGGCCACTGGCCCGGTCATATGTCCAGATATTTGCGGAAACTGGCTATCCTGACTTTGGGAAATGCGGCAGATATCTGCCAGCATTTGTGTGCGGGTCGCCATCAAAGCGACGCCTGTTTCGGCTAATAATTGCTCTATTGCGTGCAGCCAGCCTTCATCCTTAATCTGTTCTTGCAGCATATGATTGCGTTCACGCCAGGCCTTTTCATAGCGCAATAGCCGGCCATTATGCGCTGGATCAAAGGTCATGGCCAGCCTGTCCAGAAACCGCCTGCGCTGGGATGGACCAGCTAGAAACAGCCCATCCATTTGCGGAGTTAACCAGGAAAGGCTGAGCATTCCCAGCAAATCGCCCTGTGTTGCTGGGGCATGATTAATCCGGATAGCACGGCCTTTTTCTGTCATCTCTGATATGCCGGTACCAATCTGGCACGGCCCATCATGGCCTATCAGCTCGGCAAAAACGCTCCATTTGGCTGGCGTTTGGGATAGCGCTCCCCGATAGCCAACCTCTTCACGGGCGGCACGCCGCAAACCGCGACCAGGCGCCAGCATAGATACCGCTTCCAACAAATTTGTTTTGCCTGCCCCATTTACCCCTGTCAGCACCACCGCTTTAGCCTCTGTGCTAACTTCCATCTGGGCGTAATTACGGAAATTGGTCAGCCGCAAATGGCGAATAGCGGTTACCTCTGCTGCCGCGCCATATTCTGGCGACGACGGCAAACAGCTAATAGCCTTATGCGCATGCATGCTGTAATTATCAATAGCTTCCAGTTTCACTTACCCGTCCCTGTATCAGGGGTTTGCACAGGCGATAACAGACCGTTTTAGCTGGCCAGCTATCACACACGCATTGGCATAAGAACGAACAGATTCTGATCATCCTCAGGCGTAGAAATCAAACTTGGGGAGCCTGGGTCAGACAAGGCCAGCTGCATCAAATCCCCTTCAACCTGTTGGGCAATTTCCAGCAGATAGCGTGCATTAAAGCCAATATCCAGAGCCTCGCCAGTATAATTAACCTCAATTTCTTCAACCGCAGAAGACGCTTCGGGAGTGCTGGCAGACAAGGTCAGAAGATTGGGTGTCAGGCTAAGCTTTACGGCACGTGATTTTTCCGATGAAATCGTGGAAACACGATCTACCGCCGCCGAGAACAGCCCTGCATCAACAACTAAAATCTTGTCATTTCCCTTTGGAATAACCCGTGTATAATCCGGGAAAGAGCCATCAATCAGCTTGGAAGTAAGACGAACCTGTCCAAACGCAAATTCCGCCCGCGTTTCAGACAGGCTAACCGACACCTCACCATCTTCATCATCCAGCAATTTGCGAAGCTCGCCAACCGCCTTGCGCGGTAAAATAATTTCCGGCATCGCATCTGCCCCTTGCGGCATATCCATCTGCGCCAGGGCCAGCCTGTGCCCATCTGTAGCCACCGCAGCCAACGACCCATTATCGCTTTTATGAAAGAAAATACCGTTCAGATAATAGCGGGTTTCCTCATTCGAGATAGCAAAGCGCGTTGTGTCGATTTGGTGGCGCATATCAGCTGTGGTCAGGCTGAACTGAACCGGCAGATCGCTGACATTAAAAGCCGGGAAATCTTCAATCGGCAAGGTCGGCAGGGTAAAGGCTGAACGCCCGGCTTTGATAGAGGCATTACCATCAGCTACACTGACCTCTACCTCAGCGCCGTCTGGCAGCTTGCGGACAATGTCGTAAAACAAATGGGCCGGTACCGTACAAGCCCCTTCTTGCTGAACAGAACAGCTGATTTGTTCTGCAATATCCATCTCCATATCTGTAGCCGTAAGTGATAGCTGACCTGCATCAGCGCGCATCACAATATTGGCCAGAATTGGAATTGTGTTTCGCCTCTCAACAACAGAACTGACATGCCCGAGAGGACGCAGTAAACTCAATCTGTCTATGGCAAATTTCATCCGTGCTATTTCCCTTAAAATGGAAGTGGTTTTAAACTAATCTATTTTGACACACAAAATATAGCAGTACAAACAAAAACACGCACCAGATATATGGTAAATAATCACGATTTGACGCATAAATAATAGCAGGTAAGACAGCATGAGCAGATATCTGCCAGAAGGGGTGGATTTTTAATCTGCCAGGATAGATTTCAGCAAGCTGACATCATCAGCAAGACTGGCATCCGCTTCCATCAATTCCTCGATTTTACGCACCGCATGCATGATGGTTGTGTGATCACGGTTGCCAAAACGACGGCCGATTTCCGGATAGGATAAAGAGGTCAGATTTTTAGCTAAAAACATTGCAATTTGACGTGGTCTGGCAATCTGGCGCGCCCGCCGGGCAGAAAACATATCCGCCACCCGAATATTGAAATGATCAGCGACCTGTTTTTGAATATCATCAATGCTGATCTTCCGATTGCTGGCACGCAGTAGATCGCTTAACACCTCTTTCGTGGTCTCTACCGTTACTGGCCGCCCTACCAGGGTGGCATAGGCAGTAATCCGGTTAAATGCGCCTTCAACCTCGCGGATATTAGAAGTGATTTTGCGCGCCAGAAAATCCAGAACCTTATCGGGTACCTCTACCCCCAATTTCTCGCGCCGAGCCTGTAGGATACCTAGCCGCAATTCGTAATCAGAAGGGTGAATATCAGCAACCATACCCCAGCCCAGACGCGATCGCAGCCGCTCTTCCATTCCGGACAGATCTGTTGGCGATTTATCTGCTGACAGCACCACCTGACGCCCATCTTCGACCAGCGCATTAAAGGTATGGAAAAATTCTTCCTGAGTTGAATCTTTACCCGAGATGAATTGCACATCATCAATCATCAACACATCAACAGAACGGAACTGTTCTTTGAAAGACATCATATCGCGATAGCGCAGCGCCCGGATAAACCGATACATAAATTTTTCTGCCGATAGATACATCACTTTACGATGCGGCTGGCGAAAATGAATTTCCCATGCAATCGCATGCATCAGGTGGGTTTTACCCAATCCGACCCCGCCATATAAAAACAAAGGGTTATACGTAGCCTCCGGGCTTTCCGCAACCCGCTTGGCAATGGCAAATGCCAGTTGATTCGGGGCGCCAACGACAAAATTTTCAAAAGTGAAACGGGTATCCAGCCCCTCAATGGAGGGGGCACTGGCGGTCTGGCTATTCTGTGTATGGCCATTCAATGTTTGTGAAAAACGCGGCGGGTAAGAAGATGAGCTTGTAGACTCTGCGACAGCTTCTTTATCTGCATTGGCAGGCTGGCCAAAATGAGCGGCGAAAGAACGAGCCTCCAAATCACTGGCCAACAGAATGCTTACCTCTGGCCCTGCCCCTGTTTCAGAGGCTGCCAGCAGACGAATTTTGTCCAGATAATTAGACAGCACGCGATCTCGCAAAAAGGCGGTAGAAGCGCGCAGTATCAAATTATCTTCGGTGAATTCCTGTACCAGAAGCGGCTTAATCCAGGCGCGCCATTTTGCTTCACCCAGCTCTGCCTTCAGCCGGTGCGATACCCGCTGCCATAATAAATTCTGCTCGGCCAGATGCGCGGCATCTGCCGGCATCGGCGCCATATCCTGTGGATTGCGCGAGGGGCCATCGCGGGCAGGCTCTGTTGCATCTTTATCAGCTGGCGCCATGAAACTATACACTTCTCTCGCGCCTGGGCTTGAATGGCCCGGACGGCATTGTTGTTTTTATTTTTTATAAGCTAGCGTAAGAATTTATAACGCGTTTTCCTGTTACAGGAATTGCATGTGAAACTTCACGAGCCCTAGCCGTGAAGGTAGCGCAAATTTGCTGTTTGTTTCAAGTCACCAAAAACCGATTTGGTGAAAATAAATATGGTTTTTTGGCAGTTTTTTTCCTTGACAGTTTGTCGCACTCTTACCGCCCTGAAGGCAGGATAATAAATTTTCTACAAGGAAGAGAACAGGTTAAGAAAGGCGAATCAAAGTAGGCTGATAACTATGGTGGCTAACTGCATTTATTCCAGCTATCAGATGCCAAACGATGATGCCAGGATAATGGTGCCAGAGTAATGGGGTAAGCCGCCAATGCCAGGATATTGTGGCAAAATTTGATGTAAGGGGGCCTTTGCTCAAATTCTGGAAAAGCACGCATCAAAAAAGGGCCCGGATAGAGGCACCGTGCCCTTCATCGACCTACAGGTGTTTTAGCAGCGTTGACTGTCTTAGGCGCCAACGGCTTTCACACGGGCTGCCAGACGGCTAACCTTGCGTGATGCTGTATTCTTGTGCAAAACACCTTTGGTCACACCGCGCATAATTTCAGGCTGTGCTTCTTTTAGCGCTGTTTGTGCTGCAGCTTGATCGCCAGAAGTGATTGCGCTCTCAACTTTCTTGATGAACGTTCTGATCCGGCTGATGCGGCTTTTGTTAATCTCGGCGCGATTCGCGTTGCGAATAATACGCTTTTTTGCAGATTTATGATTAGCCATAAAGCTGTTCCTTAACTAAATAATACAAAGATGGGCGCAAGATACGCGCAAACCCTTGCACAGGTCAAGTATTTTATACAGATAGCCCAAGGCCAGGCAGTGATCTGGCTGCTATATCTACTGACTGAAAAGCTCTGGCCCCGCACCATGGCCAGCGAATCGGCAGAGATGTTCAGCCAAGCTACGGATCTTGCCCGCACCCTAGCGCTGGCAGTTCGGGCAGTAAAACCCAGAACGTCCACCCTGGCGTATCATGCGGATAGGCGTTTTGCAGACAGCACATGCGCCTCCCTCACGTCCATAAACCTGCAAGCTTTGCACAAAATAACCAATTTCCCCGCCAGGCTGGATATGATCGCGCAAGCTGGTACCGCCAGCGGCGATCGCCTTTGTTAACACATCGCGAATCGCGGGTGCCAGGCGCAGTGCACGCTTGCCAACCACATTCTGGGCCTGTCGGCGAGGGGAAATCCGCGCTTCGAATAACGCTTCGCTCACATAGATATTGCCCAGACCCGCGATAAGCCGCTGATCCAGCAACGCGGTTTTAATTGGCTGTTTCCGGCCTGCCAGAACCTGGTCCAGATAACTGGCTGAAAAATGATTGGAAAGCGGCTCAACCCCCATCGAGGCTAGCAAGGGGTGGGCCTGTTCATTGCCGCTATCCAGTAAATCCAGGTGCCCAAAGCGGCGCGGGTCTGAAAAAACAAACCAGCGGCCATCTGCCAGCTCGACAGAAAAATGATCATGCTTGCCAAAATTTTCTGGCTGCTGGTCATACAGCCTTATCGCCCCTGACATGCCAAGATGGATAAGCAAAGTTTTGCCAGATGGTAAAAGCGGAAGCAGAATATATTTACCGCGCCGCCACGGCACCCCGCAAATCTGATCGGTTAGGGCCTGTGCCAGCCCGTGCGGCAATGGCCAGCGTAAATCGGAACGGGTAAGCCTGACAGACCGAATGGACTGGCCATTTACGACCGGCTCTAGGGCCGTGCGAACGGTTTCAACTTCTGGTAGCTCAGGCACTCTTCTATTTCCCTTGTAACTTCTTTATAGTCATGATGTATCAGGGATTCGCCGTTTTTTCCAATAAAGTTAATGCAGGCTATTTTGCTGATTTAAACGTAAAATAATAGAACGATTTACCTGTCATGTGCGAAAGTGGGTAGCCAGAAAAAGCCCATAATATAGATGCGAGGATATAAGGTGACAACACAGCCCGAACAGGATGTCATTGATTTTGGCTTTTCAGAAGTGCCACGGGAACAAAAACAGGCTCGGGTTGGCGAGGTTTTTTCATCTGTGGCGCCTTCTTATGATCTGATGAATGATGTGATGAGCGCAGGCGTCCACAGGCT
This sequence comes from Puniceispirillaceae bacterium (SeqCode), assembly GCA_049889955.1. Lineage (GTDB taxonomy): Bacteria > Pseudomonadota > Alphaproteobacteria > Puniceispirillales > Puniceispirillaceae > JADHLI01. Next base: position 31,444 of record JBMHCK010000149.1, on the reverse strand, counting down.
ATGGAAAGATGCGCTGATGGATTGGATGGCCCCGCGCCCGGCTCAGAATCTGGTTGATTTAGCAGGCGGTACAGGCGATATTGCGCTGCGGTTTCTGCGACGCGGCGGCGGTGCTGCCCATATTGTCGATATTAATTCAGAAATGCTGTCAGCTGGCCAAAAACGGCGCGAGATGCGCGACTATGCTGACAAGCTGGTCTGGACAACCGCCAGTGCCGAGAGCCTGCCAATAGAAGACAACAGCACCGACAGGGTAACTATTGCGTTTGGGTTGCGTAATGTCACCAACCGACAAGCTGCGCTAGGCGAAGCCTATCGTATTTTAAAGCCGGGTGGGCGGTTTTGTTGTCTGGAATTCTCGCATGTTGATAATCCAGCCCTTGCAAAGCTTTATGATTTTTGGTCGTTTCAGGCCTTGCCAAGATTAGGACGCTATATCGCCCGCGATGAAGCTGCCTATCGTTATCTGGCAGAATCTATCCGCATGTTTCCGCGCCCAGAAGCGCTGGCCGCAATGTTTGGCGAGGCAAGTTTCGGACAGGTGCGGATCCGTAGTTTATCTGGCGGGATCGCCGCTATTCATTCCGGCTGGAAACTGGATTAATGGATAGTCTGCTGACATTGTGGCGATTGCCGCGAACCGGCTTTATTCTTGGCCGGGCAGGGGTGCTTGGGCATCTGGCAAGAATCGATCTGTTGCCAGACTGGTTTTGCCGCCTGTTACTTGTCCTGAATTTCATTATTGCCGGACGAAAGTCCAGAAAAGATGCTGGCCAGGCGCTATGCGATGCGCTGCAGGCTTTGGGGCCGGGATTTGTTAAATTCGGACAGGCACTAGCGACCAGAGCTGATTTGATTGGGCCTGAATTGGCAAGCGGGCTGGTACAGTTGCAAGACAGGATGCCGCCTTTTTCTGGCAAGAGAGCTATCCAGATTATTGAGGACACCACGCAAAAACCCCTTTCCGAGCTGTTTCTGAATTTCCAAGAAACCGCTATTGCCGCCGCCTCTATCGCCCAGGTGCATAAAGCAACCCTGCCAGATGGGCGTGTGGTAGCGGTGAAAATATTGCGGCCTGGCATTGCCAAGCGCCTGCGCCGGGATGTTCGGTTTTTTCGCACGCTGGCGCAGCTGGCTGAAGCGCTGGCGCCTGGCTTGCGCCGACTAAAGCTGGTTACCGCTGTCCAGCAATTTGAGCAAATTTCAGATATTGAACTTGATTTGCGGATGGAAGCTGCCGCAGGTAGTCGACTACGTGAAAATATGGCCGGTGATAAGGGCATTCGTATCCCCTTTATTGATCTGGAACGCACCAACAGCCACATGCTGGTAATCGAATGGATTGATGGCGTTCGTATTGATGATGTAGACGGGCTACAGGCCGCTGGACATGATATTGCCAAGATTACTGAAGCTGCGGCGACCAGCTTTTTTAATCAGGTTTTCCGTGATGGCTATTTCCATGCAGATATGCATCCAGGCAATATTTTCGTCACCAGTGACGGGCTGTTAGTGCCGATTGATTTTGGCATTATGGGCCAGCTGGATTTCGTAGACAGGCTGTTCCTGGCCCGCTTGCTTGATGCTATTTTGAATCGGGATTATGACAAGGTTGCACGTCTGCATTATGATGCTGGCATGCTGGATGATACGGTCTCTCTGGCCGCCTTTTCACAAAGCCTGCGAAGCGTTGCCGATCCGGTATTGGGCAAATCACTTGGGGATATTTCGCTAGGTCTTGTTCTTGGACAAATTCTGCAAATCTCAGCTCGATTTGATATTTCTGTACAGCCGCAATTTAATTTACTGCAAAAAACCATGATGATGGCCGAAGGGGTAGCCAGAAGCCTGAATCCAAACGCCGATATGTGGTCTTTTGCGCGCCCGCTAGCCAGTGACTGGATCAGCTCTGAAGACAATATTCGTGCCCAGATAGACAGGGTGTTTTCTGATTTACGCCAGATTTATTTGAAATTACCACAAATTCTGGAAAAGCTGGATAAGCCTGTATCCCCACCACCCACGCCAAAATGGCCATATGTTGTCACCGCTATCTCGGTCCTAATCGCCCTTTACAGCACCCTGTATGTTCACTAAAATGTGAAATATTCACAATTTTGTGAAAACAGAGAGGCTGATGAGTGATTTTAAAACTATTTTAGACGCCGCTATTGCCCAGCTTGGCGGCGGTGAAGCAGTGCAAAAACTATTATCGGTTGGGGCCAGTGCGCTGTCTAATTATCGCATGCGCGCACAAATCCCCGCGGCAAAGCGAGCCAAGCTGGAAGAAGCGCTGGCACAAAAGGGCTGGCATCTGGATCTGCAAGGCTTGCAACTGACCCCCTTGAGCCCGGCCCAGCAACAACGTGTATTGCTTGTAATCACTGGCGGCATAGCGGCCTATAAAGCGCTGGACCTTGCGCGCCGCCTGATGGATCAAGGCTATCAGGTACGCGGTGTCATGACCCGATCAGCGATGGAATTCATCACCCCGCTTAGCCTGTCTGCCCTGACCGGCGAAAAAACCTATAGCGAATTATTTTCGCTGACCGATGAAGCCGAAATGGGGCATATCCGGTTGGCCCGTGATGCTGATATTGTGCTGGTAGCCCCGGCAACCGCAAATTTCCTGGCTAAAATGGCACATGGGCTGGCAGATGATCTGGCCAGTACAATCTGTCTGGCAACCGATTGTCCGGTAATGATAGCCCCGGCCATGAACCCGAATATGTGGGCACATCCCGCCACTATGGCTAATATAGAAACGCTGAAAAATCGCGGCGTCACCCTGATAGCCCCTGAAGATGGTGACACGGCCTGCGGCGAGGTGGGAACCGGCAGACTAGCCGAAGCTGCAGTGATAATCTCTGCTCTTGAGGCGCGTCTTTCCCTGCCTCTGTCTAGCGCTTTGCAAACTCTGGCTGGGCGGCATATTCTGGTGACCTCTGGCCCTACTTTTGAGCCGATTGATCCCGTGCGCTATATCGCTAATCATTCTTCGGGCAAGCAAGGGCATGCGATTGCAAAAGCCTGTGCAGATAAGGGCGCGCGCGTGACTTTAATCAGCGGGCCTGTGCAGCTGGATGACCCTGTGGGGGTAGAAATTATCAAGGTGACAACCGCTGGCGAAATGTATGATGCCTGCATGGCCAGCCTGCCAGCAGATTGTGCGATCTGTGCCGCGGCGGTCGCTGACTGGCATGTGGTAAATAGCGGCAGCCAGAAAATGAAAAAAACAGATGAGGGGATACCGCATCTGCAACTGGCAGAAAATCCGGATATTCTTGCCAGCCTTAGCCAGCATGAACACCGCCCGCAGCTGGTTATCGGTTTTGCCGCAGAGACCGAACATATCGCCCGGCACGCCGCCGCAAAACGCGCGCGCAAAAAATGTGACTGGATTGTTGCTAACTGGGTTGGCGGCACTGGCGAGGCTGCTGTATTTGGTCAGGACAGCAACCATGTTACCGTGCTAGATGATACAGGCGCGCATGACTGGCCACGTTCCAGCAAAACAGAAATAGCAGAAAAATTAACCCGGAAAATAGAGGCCTGGTTCAATGACCATCAAAGTTAATTTCCAGAAACTTGCCCATGCACAAGACCTGGCGCTGCCTGCTTATGAAAGTGCCGCGGCGGCTGGTGCAGATATACGCGCCGCCCTGCCAGAGGCAAGCGTCATCTTGCAGCCTATGGAACGTGCCGTCATCCCCACCGGATTGGCGATGTCACTCCCCGCAGGCTATGAAGCCCAGCTTCGTCCGCGCTCCGGTCTCGCCTTAAAACAGGGGCTGAGCCTGGTAAATGCGCCTGGCACTATTGATGCTGATTATCGCGGCGAGGTAAAGGTGATCGTGATTAATCTGGGTCAGGAGCCAATTGAAATTAGCCATGGCATGCGCATCGCCCAGATGGTCTTTGCCCCGGTTATCCAAGCAGAATTTGAAGCTGTGGAAACATTGGATGAAACCATCCGAGGCACAGCAGGGTTTGGCTCAACCGGCCAGTAATGCCTAGAAAGTGATGCCAGAAAATACTATGGGAAAATTTTATGCGGTTAAGTGACGCTGAAATAGAACGTTATGCCCGTCAGGTGGTAATGCCAGAGCTAGGCGAGGCAGGGCAGAAAAAATTACTGCAAGCGCGTGTGCTGATCCTTGGCGCGGGCGGGCTTGGCGCGCCGGTAATTGCGGGATTAGCGGGCGCTGGCATCGGGCATCTGACCATTCTGGATGAGGATATCATTGATATAACCAATCTGAATCGCCAATTTATCCATAAAACAAAAAGCCTGTCACATCCCAAATCCGACAGTGCCGCACAGTTTATCCAGCAGCTAAATCCAGAAATTTCGGTACAAGGCCAGCATATGCGCTTTACCAGCGCGACTGCAGACACGCTGGTAGATGCCCATGATCTGGTGATAGATTGCACCGATAATCCGGAAACCCGATATCTGGCCAATGCCACCTGCCAGCGGCTGAAAACGCCCTTGATTTTTGGCGGGGCAATACGCACAGATGGCCAGATAACCAGTATGGTGCCAGGTGACCCGCATAGCCCATGTCTGCGCTGTATTTTCCCGCAAACAGACCTGGATTATGATCAGGCCCCATCTTGTGCAAATTCCGGTATTCTGGGCAGTACGACCCTGGTCATTGGTGGTCTGCAAACAGCAGAAGCATTAAAAATACTTGGCAATTTTGGCACGCCGCTTATTGGCAGATTATTATTATATGATGGGCTAGCCAACAGCTTTACCGAAATTGCGGTCTCGCCAGACCCGGCCTGTCCTGTGTGCGGTAAATCCGAAAAATAACCTGCCCCCGCACCTAAAGGCGCATTACAGCATCGCTGCCAGAACTCTGTCTGGCGGGGTATGGCCATCTAAAAAGGTTTGGATATTGATAATGACCTTGTCCCCCATAGCATGGCGACCTTCAATAGTTGCCGAGCCTATATGCGGCAATAACACCACATTATTTCGATCACGCAACCTTTGAGCAATGGCAGGCTCATCTGCATAAACATCCAGCCCGGCACCCGCAATCGATCCAGCTTCCAGCGCATCTGCCAAGGCGGTTTCATCAACAATCTCACCGCGGGCTGTATTCACCAGATAGGCATGTTCCGGCATCAGGGCCAAGCGTTCTGCACTGACCAGCCCTTTGGTGGCATCTGTATAGGGACAATTAACCGATACGATATCCATGCGCCGAAGCATTTCATCCAAATCATCCCAATAGGTTGCTTCCAATTCAGCCTCGATAGCCGGATGGACCGCGTTGCGATTATGATAATGCACAGACATCCCAAAGCCGCGCGCACGCCGGGCAATCGCCTGTCCGATTTGCCCCATGCCAATGATCCCCAAACGCTTGCCATTGATGCGGTGACCTAGCATGCCTGTGGGCGACCAGCCTGTCCATTCGCCTGAACGGGCGCGCCCATCGCCTTCTACCAGCCGGCGCGGAACCGACAGGATAAGGGCCATGGCTACATCAGCTGTATCCTCGCTCAGGACGCCTGGCGTATTGGTAACCGTGATCCCACGTGCCTTGGCAGCCGCCAGATCAATATGGTCAACCCCGGTTCCAAAAGAAGCGATAAGCTTTAGCCGCGTGCCTGCCTGTGCCAAAATATTTTCGGTTAATTTATCTGTGACCGTTGGCACCAGAACATCGGTGTCCTGCATGGCTGCCACCAGCGCCTCCGGGCTAAGCGGGGCATCATGTGCGCTAAGCTCTGCATCAAACAGCTCGCGCATGCGCGTTTCGGTGACATCAGGTAATTTTCGTGTCAGAACAACTTTCGGCTTCATCAACAGCGTTCCTCTGTAAAAAGCGCATATCTGCCAATAAAATAACAGCTGCTTCGTTGATTGCGTGTTTTCTTGTAACCGAAGTTACGGTATCAAGTATAGATGTCTCTCCAGATAGATCGAATAAAAAAATAGACACCTGTTTTTTAAGGAATATTTTAACATAGAGTAAAAGGGCATGTCTGATTAATGCGATACGCACATAAAACAGATTTACAAATGTTTGTTCTGTCATTTCTGCCCGGCAGCCCCAGATTACGGCGTGTTTTAGCCAGCCTGTCTATGCTGTGTCTGGCCAGCCTGCTTACCCCCTTTCCAAGCGCCGCTGCCGATAAGACCAACCAAAAAACCAGCCTCAGCGAGCGCACTGTTATTCGCGGCTCAGGCTATCCTGTACCCCGTTTTGTGACTTTGAAAAAAGATTTGGCCTATTTACGGGTTGGACCCGGGCGCGAATATCAGCTGGACTGGGTATATGTGCGCCAAAATTTGCCGCTGAAGGTGATTTCAGAATTCGATGTCTGGCGTAAAGTTATCGATCATGAAGGGACCACCGGATGGCTGCATAGCTCGCTATTGTCGCTAAAACGTTTCGGGCTGGTCACAAAAGCAGAAATCAAATTATATGACAGCCCCGAAGATACCTCAAAAATCGTAGCCGTCGCTGGCCGCAATGTGCTGCTGGAGGTGCAATATTGCGAAAAACAATGGTGCCGGCTGGCAACAAATGAGGTGCGCGGCTGGACAAAACGCCAAAATTTCTGGGGTGTGCTGGAAAATGAAGAGGTAGAGTAAGAAAAGTTTCGGCTTGGATTTGGTATTTACAGCGTTCTGGGCTAAAACCAAATAAGTTAACAATTAAACTGGTTTCACTGACGAATAAGGTAGGGCAATGGCACTCACCCATCAAAATGAATTTTCCTATGATGAACTGATTTCTTGCGCAAAGGGCGAGCTTTTTGGCCCTGGCAATCCGCAATTGCCGCTTCCACCTATGCTGATGACAGACAGAATTACGCGCATTACCGAAACCGGTGGGGCTTATGATAAGGGCTATATCGAAGCTGAATTGGATATTACCCCTGATTTATGGTTCTTTCCCTGTCATTTCCAGGGCGATCCGGTGATGCCGGGCTGTCTTGGTATGGATGGGCTTTGGCAGCTGGTTGGCTTTCATCTTGGCTGGCTGGGCGGTTTGGGCAGGGGACGTGCCTTGTCTGTGGGCGAGGTTAAATTCACCGGCCAAATATTACCCTCAGCAAAGCTGGTAACCTTTCAGCTGGATATCAAGCGGGTATTGATGCGCCGCCTGGTAATGGGTATTGCCGATGGCCGCGTGTTATGTGACGGCGAAACAGTGTTTGAAGCGGCAGATATCCGCGTGGGTCTGTTTGGTGCTGAGGAGGCGAAATAATGCGGCGGGTTGTTATAACAGGTATCGGAATTATCTCGTCAATTGGTAATGATGCGGCGGCAGTTACACAGTCTCTGCGTGAGGGCCGTTCTGGCATTATTGCCGCACCTGATTACACAGAATTGGGCTTTCGCTCGCAGGTAAAAGGGGCGGTGGATATCGACCTGACCCAGCATATTGATCGCAAACAGATGCGCTTTATGGGCGAAGGGGCAGGGTATGCGGTAGTTGCGATGCAGCAAGCGGTAGCTGATTCTGGCCTGGAGCCAGCAGATGTATCTAATCCGCGTACCGGCCTGATCGCCGGTTCAGGCGGCCCCTCTACCGCAAATATGCTGACCGCCTTTGATACCACCAGAGAGAAAGGGCCAAAACGGGTTGGCCCCTATATGGTACCGCGCTGTATGTCCTCTACTGTTTCTGCCTGTATCGCTACCTTCTTTGAAATTAAGGGCGTGAATTATTCGATCTCCTCTGCCTGTTCCACTTCGGCACATTGCATTACCGCAGGGGCAGATGCCATTCGCTATGGTATGCAGGATATTGTATTTGCTGGCGGCGGCGAGGAATTGCATTGGACCTTGTCAGTCCTGTTTGATGCAATGGGGGCCATGTCGTCCAAATATAATGACACACCAGAATTAGCCTCGCGGGCCTATGATGCAGACAGAGATGGTTTTGTGATCGCTGGCGGTGGCGGCATGGTGGTGCTGGAAGATTATGAGCATGCAAAAGCCAGAGGCGCGAAAATCTATGCTGAAATTGTGGGCTATGGTGCCAATTCAGATGGCCATGATATGGTCGCCCCATCTGGCGAAGGCGCGCAGCGCTGTATGAAGCTGGCCCTAGACGGGTTTTCTGGCAACGGCCTTGAAATGCCCGTAGATTATATCAATGCACATGGCACCTCCACACCTGTTGGCGATGTCAAAGAGTTGGAAGCAGTGCAAGCGGTATTTGGTCCGCGCGGGTATCTGCCAGTTGTTACCTCTACCAAATCCCTGACCGGTCATTCGCTAGGGGCTACAGGTGTCCAAGAAGCAATTTATACTTTGCTGATGATGCAGAATAATTTTATCGGGGCCTCTGCCAATATCGAAAATCCGGACCCGGCTATTGGCGATATTCCGATACCGCGTCAGCTTATGGAAAACAAAGATATCCATCTGGCGCTGTCGAACAGCTTTGGTTTTGGCGGCACAAACGCCACGCTGGCACTAGCGCGTCTGTAAGATAGGCTGATAGCAAAAAGGAGCAGGTCTAGCATGGGTATCCTGGCTGGAAAAAAAGGCCTTATCATGGGGGTTGCGAATGAGCGATCTGCCGCATGGGGTATTGCCGAAGCAGCTGCCGCGCAAGGGGCAGAGCTTGCCTTTACCTATCAGATTGAAGGTTTTAAAAAACGGCTGGAGCCGCTGGCAGCATCTATCGGTTCAGATATTCTGATTGAATGTGATGTTGCTGCTGAAAATGGGATTAAATCTGCCTTTACCCAATTGCGCCAGCATTGGGATCAGCTGGATTTTGCGGTTCATGCGATAGGGTTTTCAGACAAGTCCGAGCTGAAAGGCCCTTACTATAACACTAGCCGCGATAATTTTGAGCAGACTTTGCTGGTATCGGCCTTTTCCTTTACCGAGCTGGCCGCAGAAGCCCGCCATATGATGCCAGAACAGGGCGGATCGTTGCTGACCCTGTCCTATCTTGGCGGGGTGCGTACCACGCCAAATTATAATGTGATGGGCGTTGCCAAAGCCGCGCTGGAAGCCTCAACGCGCTATCTGGCGGTGGATTTGGGGCGGCAGAATATTCGGGTAAACACCCTGTCTGCCGGGCCAATGCGCACCCTTGCCGGGTCTGCCATTACAGGGGCGCGCCATATTTTCCGCCATTCCGAAGAACAGGCCCCGCTAAAACGCAACCCCGATATTCAGGAAGTTGGCAGGGCGGCGGCCTATCTTCTGTCTGACCTGGCCTCTGGCGTAACCGGCGAGACCCATTATGTAGATGGCGGCTATCACCATATTGGCGTGCCGGCGGAAACTGGCGAGTAAGTCTGGCCTGAATTAATCTAACAACAATTAATTTGGCAGCTATTGATTTGACGATAGGTGTCCTTGTTACCAGATAAAGATATCCAGGACATAAAAAAGCCGCCCTTGTTTAAAGGCGGCTTTTTCGTTGATAATTTTTTTATTCGCTATCTTCTTGGGTGATTCTATTCCTCATCGCCCTTATCTGCTTCCAGGTCCGCGCCAGTTTCCTGATCTACGCGCTTCATCGACAGCTTCACCTTGCCTCTGTCATCAAAGCCGATAACCTTGACCTTGACCATATCGCCTTCTTTACAGACGTCTGTGGTCTGGGCAACACGTTCATTTTTCATTTCTGAAATATGTACCAGCCCGTCTTTCGCGCCAAGGAAGTTTACAAACGCGCCGAAATCAACAGTTTTCACAACCTTGCCATCATAGATTACGCCCAGCTCTGGCTCGGCTACGATATCCTTGATACGGGCAATGGCCGCATCACTGGCAGACTGGCTGATCGCAGCAACAGAAACACTGCCATCATCATCAATATCGATTTTGGCCCCTGTTTGCTCAACAATCTCTCTGATCATCTTGCCGCCTGGTCCAATCACCTCTCTGATTTTATCTACAGAAATTTTGAAAGTTGTAATTTTTGGTGCAGATTCCGCCAGACCATCGCGCGCGCCTGTTAGGGCCTTGCCCATTTCACCCAGAATATGCAAGCGGCCATCACGGGCCTGACCCAGCGCAATATCCATAATTTCAGGGGTGATAGAAGTGATCTTGATATCCATCTGCAGGGCAGTGATACCCGCATCTGTACCCGCCACCTTAAAGTCCATATCGCCCAGGTGATCTTCATCACCCAGTATATCGGACAGAACGGCATAGTCGTCATCTTCCTTGATAAGACCCATCGCAATACCGGCTACCGGGCGGGCTAGTGGCACCCCGGCATCCATCAACGCAAGAGAGGTGCCGCAAACTGTTGCCATTGAAGAGGAGCCATTCGATTCGGTAATTTCAGATACCGCTCTGATGGTATAAGGAAACTCTTCTTTGGAAGGCAGTAGCGGATTAATCGCCCGCCAGGCCAGCTTGCCATGACCAATTTCGCGCCGGCCAGGAGAGCCAACACGCCCTGCCTCACCAACCGAAAATGGCGGGAAGTTATAATGCAGCATAAATCTGGAACGATATTCGCCTGTCAGCGCATCGATCATCTGCTCATCCTGGCCTGTGCCAAGAGTAGAGACCACCAATGCCTGAGTCTCGCCTCTGGTAAATAGGGACGAGCCATGCGTGCGCGGCAGCATACCTACCTCAGCAACAATATTCCGCACTGTTTTGGTATCGCGGCCATCAATACGCTGGCCAGTCTTTAAAATTGAAGAGCGAACGATATCTGATTCCATTTCCTTCACAATAGAGGAAACCAGAACGCCATCTGCTTCAGCACCAGCCATTTCAACCGCCTCGGCGCGCGCTTCAGCCAGCGCTTCCTGACGGGCTGATTTATCCGCAATATCATAGGCAGCGGTCAGCTTGGGGGCCAGGCCAGCCAGCGTATCGCGTAGCGTCGCAGCTTCCGGGGCTTCAACTGGCAGCTCGCGTGGCTCTTTTGCGGCAACTTCTGCCAGCTCAATAATAGCGTCAATAACAGGCTGCATCTGCTGATGACCAAAATTCACCGCACCCAGCATCACCTCTTCAGACAGCTCTTCAGCTTCTGATTCCACCATCAGCACGCCATCCTTGGTACCCGCAACCACCAAATCAAGGGCTGTATCTTCCATTTCAGAAAGCGTTGGGTTCAGGATATATTCACCATCCTTATAGCCAACCCGCGCCCCGGCAATCGGACCAAAGAACGGAACACCAGACAGGGTTAGCGCTGCCGAAGCGCCGATCAACGCAACAATATCTGAGGCGTTTTCCATATCATGTGAAAGCACGGTACAAATAACCTGGGTCTCGCACTTGAATTCTTTTGGAAATAGAGGCCGGATTGGACGGTCAATCAAACGGCTGGTCAGGGTTTCATGCTCAGAAGGCCGACCTTCACGCTTGAAAAATCCACCCGGGATTTTACCTGCGGCAAATGTCTTTTCTTGATAATTTACGGTAAGCGGAAAGAAATCCTGGCCAGGCTTTGCCTTGCGAGCCGCCACAGCGGTACAAAGGACTGTTGTCTCGCCCATGCTGGCCATGATGCTACCATCTGCCTGGCGGGCAACCTTACCTGTTTCGAGAACAAGGGTCTTACCCCCCCAATCGATTTCTTTTCTGAATATTTCGAACATCTAGTTTATCTCTTTTATCTGTTTCATCTACATACGGTCATAATGAAGATTGACCCTGCAAGCACAGCGCCTACAGGCCCGTAATCAAGGCAATTGCTGAGAAATGTTATGGAGTTTTGTCAATGGACGCATAGTTGTTAAAAGACTCTCAGTCTGGTCTTTTACCGCCTGCATAACGCCTCTATCGCGGTTTTTCTCGATTCGCTATCTTCATCTTGTGTTTATGACAGCAGATATCGCACGCTATCAGCACAAAAGCAACCACAATATAGAACCCATACAAAAAACGGGTATCCCTGTTTTAGCCAGTTTTAAAAAAAAACCGCGTTACAGGCGAGCCCGTTTATAGTTGTGTTTTTAAAAACCAGACACGCTGGCCGTAGACAAATTAACGGCGCAGACCCAGCTTTTCGATCAGCGCTTTATAAGCGGCTTCATCACCAGCGCGGATATAATCCAGCAAGTGACGACGCTGGCCAACCATCTTCAACAGGCCACGACGCGACGCGAAATCTTTTTTGTGGGTTTTCATATGTTCTGTCAGATAAACAATCCGGTCTGTAAGAATGGCGACCTGAACCGCAGCTGAACCTGAATCATTTGCATCTTTACCAAAAGCCGAGATTAACTCTGCTTTACGTTCCTTCGTAATCGACATCGCATTCTCCTTCATGCTAGCGCTGTGCCGAGGCACAGCAAGTTTATAAATTCAGCACCCGCATCGGCGATAAAATACCGTTTTCCAGTTGAACCAGCGCCACCGGGCACCCGTCAAAAACAGCTATCGCTTTATCGGTATGCTCTGTGTCCCCTATTTCTGAAAAAGCCCGGCGTAATACTTCCTGGCGTTCCAAATCCAGAGACAGCTTCTGACCAAATCGAAGCCGTTTGGCTTCCTCATCTGTCAGGGCTACTGCCGGGATGTCGTCCAGCACAGTCATAACAGATAAAACAGGATCAGATGCGCGCGCACCTTGCCCTATTTCTTGCAGAAAATCTAGTGAAATCGCATTATCTATGTGGAATTTCCCAACCGACCGCCGCTCGAGGGCGGTAACATGGGCAGCTGATCCCAATGCCCGGCCCAAATCACGTGCCAAAGACCGGATATAAGCGCCCTTGCCGCAATGCACTTCAAAATGAGCGTCCTCTGCCTCTGCCGATAACAGCTTCAGACTATCAATGCGAATTTTTCTTGCCGCCAGCAATGGCACAGCCTCAGCTGAGGTTCCCCTATTCGGGGTTTCCCTATTCGGGATATCCTGGTCTGCCTTATCGCGCGTCCTGGCCAGGGCGTATGCCCGCTTGCCTTGTATTTTCACTGCGGAATAATCTGGCGGGATCTGATCTATCAGACCTGTGAATTGCGGTAATATTTCAGCTATGGCACTGGCTGGCGGGATATAATCGGTGGCGCGGGTGATACGGCCTTCTGTATCATCTGTTTGTGTCTCAGCCCCCCATTTTACAGAAAAACGATAGGATTTTTCAGCTGTCATCACATAAGAGATGGTTTTGGTAGCCTCGCCTAGCGCAATTGGCAAAACACCGCTAGCCAACGGGTCAAGCGTGCCAGCGTGACCTGTCTTCACGCCTTTAAAACAGCGTTTGACAACCGCCACCACCTTGGCAGAAGTAATGCCGGTGGGTTTATGGATACACAACCAGCCATGCGGGCCTTGGGTGCGAAGATTATCCGACAAATCTATGTTAATCCTTTGACTGGATGCCAGAGAAAAGCCGCGCCATCCGGTCGGCATTATCATATGAATCATCACGAACAAATTTAAATACCGGCAAGCGGCGTAGATGTACACGCCCGGCTACCTCATGGCGTAGCACAGGGGCATATTGGTTTAACAGGGGCAATACCCGGTCCATATCCTGACCGCCTAGCGTCATTACATAGACCCGTGCCGAGCTTAAATCTGGGCTGACCGATACTTCAGATACAGTGATCGACACCTTGTCCAGCTCGGGTATATGCGTTTCCTGGCGCATCAGGATAGAGGCGAGATGATGGCGTAAATCCTCGCCCACGCGCAATTGACGCTGGCTTGGCTCAGCACTGGCTGATCGTGATTTCTGTACCATACTACCTGCCTGTCTTTGGCCCTTATGAAAGAGGCAAAACCAGCCGACCCTTTACTTAATCAAGGGTGCGGGCGATTTCTTTTACCTCAAAGCATTCGATCATATCCCCTTCCTGAATATCAGAATAATTATCGAACGCCATGCCGCATTCCATGCCATCACGCACTTCTTTCACTTCATCTTTGAAGCGCCGCAGCGTTTTCAGGCTACCCTCGTGAATGACCACATTATCGCGCAGCAATCTGACCTTGCAGCCCCGCTTGATGATACCTTCGGTAACCATACAACCAGCCACTTTGCCCTGTTTGGAGACTGAGAATACCTGGCGGATTTCTGCGTAACCAATAAAGCTTTCCTGCTGTTCCGGGCTGAGCAAACCGCCCATCGCACCCTTCACCTCGTCAATCAGCTCGTAAATGATAGAGTGATAGCGAATTTCAATACCATCTCTTTTGGCCAAGTCGCGAGCTTGCGGTATCGCCCGGACATTAAAGCCGATTACCATCGCATTAGAAGCAGCTGCCAGTGATACATCTGATTCAGAAATAGCCCCGACACCAGCGGTAAGAATACGCACCCGCACCTGTTCGGTTGCCAGCTTCTCAAACGCGGCTCTAATCGCTTCAAGCGAGCCATGCACGTCGGTTTTGATCACTACAGGTAATTCTTCAGCCTCGCCTGCGGCAATCGCGGTCAGCATCTGTTCAACAGAACCCCGGGCCGAAATTCTGGCTTCTTTATCCCGATTGCGGCGCTTGCGATATTCAGCAATTTCACGTGCCCGTGATTCGCTCTCGACCACAACAAAGGTATCGCCGGACATTGGCGTGCCATTCAGGCCCAGAATTTCCACAGGCTGGCCTGGCAGTGCCAGTTTAAGCTGTTTACCACGTTCATTCAGCAGAGCTCTGACCCGGCCTGATTCAGCACCAGACACAAAAATATCCCCAACGCGCAAGGTACCACGCTGTACCAGCACGGTTGCCACCGAACCCCGGCCGCGCTCGACTTTTGCTTCTACAACACTGCCTTCAGCTGGTCTGTCAGGATTCGCTTTTAGCTCCAGCAATTCTGCCTGAAGCATAATCGCCTCTTCCAGCTTATCCAGGCCAAGCCCGGTATGGGCAGATACATTTACACATAAAACCTCGCCACCAAAATCCTCGGTGACAATCTCATGCTGCAGCAAATCATTTCTTACCCGCTGCGGATCTGCTTCAGGCTTATCGCATTTGTTAACCGCGACAATAACCGGGCATCCAGCGGCCTTTGCATGATTAATCGCTTCGATAGTCTGGGCCATGACAGAATCATCTGCGGCCACAACTAGCACCACAATATCTGTTGTGTTGGCCCCGCGTAAGCGCATTTCAGTAAAGGCTTCGTGACCGGGCGTATCAATAAAGGTGATTAAATTTCCAGACTTGGTTTCAATCTGATATGCGCCGATATGCTGGGTAATGCCGCCTGATTCGCCGCCTGCCACATCGGTTGCCCGAATAGCGTCCAGCAAGCTGGTTTTACCATGATCCACATGGCCCATTACGGTCACCACAGGTGGGCGAGGCTGTAAATCCTTTTCATCATCATCTGCGCCAACCAGACCTTCTTCCACATCTGATTCCGAGACCCGCTGAACCTTATGTCCAAATTCCAAAGTGACCAGCTCGGCAGTTTCCGCATCAATAGACTGTGTTACGGTCGCCATAATGCCTTGCTTCATCAGTTCTTTAACCACATCAGCGGCACGCTCAGCCATACGGTTAGCTAGTTCCTGGACGGTAATGGTATCTGGAATAACCACATCACGAACCTGCTTTACCTGAGGCTGGCTCTCGCGCATGCGGGCTTTTTCGCGTTGCCGGCGAACGGACGCTAGCGAACGCTGGCGCCCATCCCCATCTGACAGGGCCTGCGAGATAGTCATTTTTCCAGAACGTCTGCGATCCCCATCCCGCTTTACCGGTGCAGGGCGCATAGGTGTTTCGGATTCAGTGGTTTTGCGGCGGTTCCGCATTGGCGCGTCTTCGCGGATTGGCGCCGGACCTTTTGGCTGAATTTCTTGCTCTTGCTGGCGCATCTTTGCCTGACGTGCGGCATTTTCTGCAGCTAGCCTTTCGGTCTCTGTCTGACGGTTAGCGACTGCCTGCTTTTCAATTTCCTGTAGCTCGGCAAGCTCGGCACGGCGGCGGGCTTCGCGTGGATCCAGAACTTCTTCTTTTTCTACTGGCGCTTCTTCTTGCGGTAGCTCCACGCTCTCTTGTGATGCTTCGCTAGCCGTATCTTTGGTTTTGGTCAGCCCCTCTTGCAGGACTTTCATTCTGTTAGCGCGCTCTTCTGCGGTCAGGCGATCATCCAGCTTTTCAGACGCGCTGTCTGGTGCGGGTGTGTTTTCAACTGCCGGGGTAACAGGGGCTGGAATATTTGCCTGTGCTGGACGCACTGCCGCACCGCCAACCCGTTTACGCCGAACTTCAACCTGAACGGTCTTGCCACGACCAGATCCGACCATGCCGCCACGAAGGTTTGCGGGGTCAACTGCACCGCCACCGAGTGAAAGCTTGCCACTTCCTGACAGGCTTAGTTTCTTCGGCTTGTTATTTTCTTCACTCATCGATGACCTTTCCCGTTCAGCTTTGCCCATAACACCAAAATAAAGGATTTAGCTTGGTAGCTATGTCTTAGCCTTTCGCACCTTTGTGCATGGTAATACACCTGCTTGCCCCTAAATGACAAGCTTTCCTCACGACCTAATCTCTTGTTTTTCAGTTTTGGTAACGGCCCGCCACCGCCGTAAATCAACCATCAGCGCATCTATCTGCTTTTGTTCTGATGGATAGGTAGCGGTCAACACGCCGGCATAAGCCAGCGATTCAACCCCGGCTATCTGGCCTAGCAGATGGGCAGGCATATCCCGCTCACACCAGTCTGGTTGCACCAATTGTATAAGAGCGGCAGCTTCGCGCGGGCTGGCATCATCGGCTATCAACAGCCCATCCAGGCGTGCGGCAGCCATTTCCAACTTGCCGCGACCCGTGACCAGCAATCCGCTTTTTCGCATCAAACTCATACGATTCAACAGAATTTGTGCCAGCTGCTCGCCAAGTTGCGGAATAAATCCGTCCCTGATTTTCACAGGGTGTCGTAAAAAACGGGCAAACAGATTTTTTGATACCGCCTTTTCCAGATGCTGTTTTTCAGCTGTTACCCAGGCACCGCGTCCGCCAAGCCTGCCATAGATATCGGCAACCAGCTCGCCTTCGGGGCTAGCGACAAATCTGATTAAATGCTGTTTTTCAGCAGACTGACCGGTAGCCAGACAGCGCCGCAGGCTGGCAGCGTAAGCCGCAGTCTCTCCGGTTTCCAAAATTGGCGCTGTTGGCTTCATCATTAATGCCTGTCAGTCCTGCTTGTACCATTACTCTGTTGTATCTGCAGCGTCAGCATCACCCGCATCATCAGATGCGGCGGCGTCTTCATCTGCAAACCAATGTGCACGTGCGGCCATAATGATATCGCCAGCCGCAGCTTCATCTTCAATGCCATGTTCACCAAGGAAGCCTAATAGCTCTTCGCTATCCAGCTCGGCCAAATCATCCAGACAGAGGATTTTATTTTCTGCCAGAGTCAGTACCATCCCAAGGTTTAGATATTCAGCTTCGCGCAGATCATCCTGGACCTTTAATTTCGACAGCTCTTCGGTAATCCGCTTATTTTCAGCCTCTGAAAACTCAACGGCACGATTTAACAGCTCGCCCGCGATATCTTCATCAAATCCCTGAATCATAGCCAGTTCAGATACTGGTGTTGCCACAATATCATCAATAGATACAAACCCTTCAGCCACCAGCAGATGGGCGATAACATCATCAATATTCAAGGCTTCGATAAAGCGCGCTGAACGAGTTTTAAATTCTTCCTGACGACGCTCTGATTCCTCGGCTTCGGTCAGGATATCAATATACCATCCGGTAAGCTGCGAGGCGAGGCGCACATTCTGGCCCCGTCGGCCAATCGCCAGGCTTAATTGCTCATCCGGTACCACGACCTCTACCCGGCCAGCAACCTCATCCATAACCACCTTTGCCACTTCGGCCGGGGCCAGCGCATTCACAATAAAGGTAACCGGATCTTCTGAAAACGGAATGATCTCGATCTTCTCGCCTTGCAACTCGCTTACCACTGCCTGTACACGGCTACCCCGCAAGCCGACGCAAGCGCCAACCGGATCGATAGATTGGTCACGTGACAGGACCGAAATTTTCGCACGGCTTCCAGGCTCTCTTGCCACTGCTTTAATTTCGATAATCCCATCATAAATTTCCGGCACTTCCTGGGTGAACAATTTTGCCATAAATTCATTAGCAGATCTGGAAAGGAAGATTTGTGGCCCGCGTACTTCTTCGCGAACATCTACGATATAGGCCCGCACCCGGTCACCTTGATTAAGATTTTCGCGTGGGATCATTTCCTCGCGCCGCATCACCCCTTCAGCGCGGCCCAAATCAATGGTTACAGAATAACTTTCTGCCCGCTTGACTGTCCCCAGCACAATTTCACCAACCCGGTCCTTATATTCTGCATATTGACGAGACCGCTCTGCTTCACGCACTTTTTGAGAGATGACCTGCTTTGCTGTCTGTGCGGCGATGCGGCCAAATTCAATAGGCGGCAGGGGCTGTTTTAAAAACTCACCTGTTTCCAGATTATGTTTGCGCCCTTCTTCTATGCCCATCTGTGTTGCGTCATTTTCGACTTCTTCAACCACTTCTGTCCATCTCTCTAGCTGGATAGAGCCGGATTTGCGATCGATCATGGCCCGGATATCCCGGTCATGGCCATATTTAGAGCGGCCAGCTTTTTGGATGGCCTCTTCCATCGCCGCGATCACTTCCTCACGTTCGATAGATTTTTCACGTGCAACCACATCTGCGATTTGCAGCAATTCCAGACCGGGGATTGAAGATGTATCCATTGACCTAAGCCTCTTCTTTGTTCGTGCGGGCCTGCTTTATGTTCTTCGCAGGCTGTTTTTGAGTGGAAAAAAATTCGGTAGGATCGATTTTCGCTGTGTCTATCTGATCCAAAGTGGCGCTTACGCGGCCAGTTAGCGTTTCGACATGAATGACCCCTTCATCATCCACACCGGAAAGACGGCCACGATAGCGTTTCTGCCCTTCTAGCATTTGTTTCAGCGTAATCTTTATTAACTCGCCAGAAAAGCGCTGAAAATCTTTCAGACGGGTTAGCGGCCTGTCGATACCAGGAGAGCTAATCTCTAGCTGATAGGCATCTGCTATTGGATCCTCAACATCCAGAACAGCAGACAGATGACGGCTGATATTCGCACAATCTTCGACTGTCATTTCTCGCAAATCAATCGGCTCTGCCATGATCTGAAGTTGACCACGCGCAGATTTTCCGCCGCCGCCCATATAGCGGATGCGAACGCACTCAAAGCCCAAATCAGCAAGGGCAGGTTCAATAAGCTGTTCTAGCTTTTGCGGGATCATCGCCTATATTGTTCCTGTTTATGATTATCGCATAAATTTTGTTGCGCGTCTTCCTGACCCTTCTGCAGGAAGGCAATAAAAAAGGCGGGCTGTTCACCCACCGTTCAGTAAATCCGAAACGTTTTTTTGTATTATACGGCTTTTTAGCGCAGAGTTCAAGCCTATCTTGTCTATTCCGTCTTAAAGGGCCAGGCAAACAGGCTAGCGGCGCTGAAACTGAAACCAGCTTGGCAAGCGCCCTTCGGTAACGCCTTTTTGCATATAGCGTGTTTGCGGCCAGCCCTCGGGGCGTTCCCGCCAATCAGGGGCCGAGCGCGCGCACCATTCAAACGCCGGATGGCGCATAGATTCGGCCAGTAACCAACTTTTCGCCACCGGATGATCACTTGCCATGCGCAGCAAACCGCCGGGCCGGATCAAATATGCCAACCTGTCCAGCATTTCCTGATTTAGGATGCGCCGACCTGCATGTCGGGCCTTTGGCCAGGGATCGGGAAACATCACATACACACACGCCAGGCTTTGTGGCGGCAGCTTATCCAGTATTAAACGCACATCATCTGGCCATATGAAGATATTTTTTAATGATTGCTGTTCAATATGGCGCAGCAAGCTTACCACGCCATTTACAAATGGCTCTGCCCCGATAAACAGATTATGCGGATGCGCAGCCGCAATAGAGGCTAAGTGCTCACCGCCGCCAAAGCCAATTTCCAGAACCAGTTCAGGCTGGCCAGCTGCAGCAGGCAGGTCTGACAAATCAGCAAAACGCGTATCAAGCCAGGATTTGTCTATCGCCTCGGGCACCTGTATATCAGGCAGCACATCTTCTAGCAGGCGCTGCATATTCTGGCTAAGCGGACGCCCCTTGCGGCGACCGTAAAACCGTATCTTTTCTACAGGTAATGCCGGCATACAAAGCCCTATCTTATCTAATGTCAGCTACAAATCAGGCCAAAATCTAGCCTTACCTGGCTTAATCCAGGCTATAACGCTGCCAGCAAATTATCGGTTGAATCAAGAGCTTCCCAGCTAAAGGTACCAGCCCCGGCCTCGCCAGCACGCCTGCCAAAATGCCCATAGGCAGCGGTTGGCGTGTAGATAGGCTGGTTCAGTCCTAAATGCGTGCGGATCCCACGTGGGGTTAAATCCATCACCTCGTTACTGGTCAACAGGGCTGAGAGTTTAGCGTCATCAACCTTGGTGCTTCCGTGTGTATTTACATAGACCGATACCGGTGCGGCAACGCCGATTGCATAGGCAATCTGGATAGTACATTTATCTGCCAGTCCAGCAGCAACGATATTCTTCGCCAGATATCGCGCCGCATAGGCAGCTGATCTATCCACCTTTGTTGGATCTTTACCAGAAAAAGCGCCGCCGCCATGTGGTGCCGCCCCGCCATAGGTATCGACAATAATTTTACGGCCGGTCAGACCAGCATCACCATCTGGCCCACCAATTTCAAACTTGCCAGTTGGGTTGATAAGAAAATCTTCTGCACCAACCATCCACCCTTGTGGCAGAATCTCGGCAACAAGCGGGGTAACAATCGCTCGTATATCTTCTGTAGAGACACCTGGCTTATGCTGGGTAGAGAGAACCAGCTTGTCCACCCCATCTATCGAGCCATCATCATTATACCGCAAGGTTACCTGGCTTTTGGCATCCGGGCCTAACAGGGTATTTGCATCTGCTTTACGAAGGGCAGCCAGCTCTTTTAAAATTTGATGCGAGAAATGAATAGGGGCAGGCATCAGCTCTTTAGTTTCGCGGCAGGCATAGCCAAACATCAAGCCCTGATCCCCCGCGCCCTCATCTTTATTGCCTGAACTATCTACCCCTTGGGCGATATCTGCTGATTGTTCATGCAAATAATTCTGAAATTCAAAATGGGCATGATGGAATTTTTCCTGCTCATAACCGATCTCGGCAACCGCCGCACGCACTGCCCCTTCAATTTCTGAAAAAATGGTTTTTAATTTATCTTCCGAGGCGCGAACTTCCCCTGCAAGAACGATCCGGTTTGTGGTTGCAAGCGTCTCACACGCCACACGCGCTTCGGCTTCCTGACCTAAAAACAAATCTAAGACGGTATCAGAAATTTTATCACAGACTTTATCTGGATGACCTTCTGAAACTGATTCTGAAGTGAAAAGAAAGCTCACTGCATTTCTCCTGCGGTTACGGCTTTATTAAATTTTATCCCGCCCTTTATCACGTTTCTGATACAGGAATTCAAGAAAAATAGCCAAAACGCCAAGCCAAATAAGTAAAGTCAGGAAAGCGGTGAATCGGTTTTCTGCATAAAATGTCGGAATTTGTGCGGTAACATGAGGCACATCCAAAACCGCCTGCTGGCCCAATTTTGTTTTGCCAAGCAACCGCCCATACCCATCAAAACCGCCTGAAACCCCGGTATTGGCAAGGCGATATACAGGCAGCCCCTCTTCAATGGCACGCAATCGGCTTTGGGCAAAATGTTGATGCGGACCTGCGGTTTCGCCAAACCAGGCATCATTGCTCAGGGTGATCAGCATATCAGGGCGCCGCCTGTCGCGGGCGATAAAGCCGGGAAAAATAATTTCATAGCAGATTAACACGCGAATATAACCAAAAGGTTCGATGTAAATATCCTCGGCAGGCGGGCCAGAGGTGAATTCACCTTGCCCGGCAATCGCGGAAACAAAAGGTAAATTGCGAAACGGAATATATTCACCAAAGGGTACCAGATGCTGTTTATGATATTGCCCCAGAAGCCCGCCTGAATGATGCAGAAAAAAGGCTGAGTTCCGAAAATTATTCTTATCATCAGAAGATAAAATGCCAGTTAACAGCACCCCATCTTTAGGGGTGATAGCCCCGGCCAGCGCGCGCACATCCTGTGCGTCATCCCGCCAAAACCCCGCAATCGCTGCCTCTGGCAAAATAGTCAACGCAGCCGGGCTAGCTGGCTGTAATGCCAATGTGGTCATAGATTTAATATGGGCGGGCTTGCGGCTGCGGTCCCATTTTTCTGTTTGTGCAATATTGGGCTGAACCAGCCTGATTATCGTTTTATCATCTTGCTGATCTGCACGGGGCGGCATATCCACAAGGCGCATCACCGCAAGACCTAGCATCAGGCATAAGGGCAGGGCCATCCCTATCGCCGCCCATATCACCCGCAAGTAAAGAGCCGCAGCAACAACGATAAAAATCCCGGCCAATACATTAAGCCCATGCTGGCCTGTAGTGGCAGCCATTTGAGCAAGAAGAAGATTTTCTGTAAAAATATGCCCGGTCACATTCCATGGAAATCCGGTAAATATAAAAGAACGCAGCCATTCAGCGGCGCCCCAGAATCCTGCCAGGACGGCCAGCTTCGCCCCTATATCCAGGGGCAATTTCAGCGCTGAATAAGCCGCCACTATCCAGAATAGCGACAATAGAACAGGCAGGCCCAGACAGGCGAAGGGAAGGATCAAAAGCTGAATGCCGCCCTTAACAAACAGCGCGCTGGCAATCCAGTAAAGCGAAGTGACAAACCAGCCAAGACCGCCAGCCCCAAATAACAGCGCCCCCGTTAAGAGCCGTGGCGCCCGGATAGCCAGAACAACGGGCACTGCCAACAATAAAGCTGCTAGCAACCACCCTGTTGGTGGCAACGCCAGACTGGCCCCTGCACCACACAGAAAACAAAGAATAAACACAGAGATGGGGCGGCTCATACATGCCTGTAAAATCTGGTGCCACTGCATCAGACCGCGCCTCATCCGCCTGCTTTTGAACCTGCCATGCTTGGCTCTGCTGCGCTTGCGCTCAGCCCTCTTATCCTGACAAGACGCAAGCGTCTCGGATCTGATTCCATGATTTCGAATTCCAGACCGCTATGATGATGCAAAACCTCACCGCGCACCGGCACATGACCAGCCAGCGCAAAGACAAATCCGCCAAGCGTATCGATCTCATCTCGCTCGTCACATTCCAATGCCATGCCGATATGCGCTTCCAGCTCTTCCATTTCCAGCCGCGCATCTGCGATAGCAACATCCTTGCTTACCATTTCAAAGCGGGGCGCTTGTGTCTCATCATGCTCATCTTCGATCTCGCCGACAATTTCCTCGACCAAATCCTCGATAGTGATAAGACCGTCTACCCCGCCAAATTCATCAATAACCAACGCCAGATGCTGGCGTTTCAGGCGCATTTCCTGTAGCAGGTCCAATAGTCTGATAGCTGGGGAAACAAACAATACCGGGCGCAGAAGTTGTCGTAAAACAGGCTGTTCCGGACTAAGGGAATGTGCCACCAGATCTTTGATATGCAACATGCCGCGCACATTATCCTGATTACCTTCATAAGCAGGTACACGGCTATGCGCTGCAGCGCTAATCTGGCGAAAAACAGCCTCGAACCCTTCTGAGATATCTACCGCAACAATATCGGCACGCGGGACCATCACATCTTCTGCGGTAATATCGCGCAAGCCCAGCATATTACGCAGCAGCAAACCTTCCTGATTGTCAAATTCTGTATCTGTTTGGCTGATAGAGGTTTCAATCAGTCCGGTCAGCTCTTCGCGTACAGATGTCTGCTTGCCAATAAAAGGCCATTTGCGGCTGAGGGTTAGCGTATTAAACATGAGCGTCAACCTCCCCTTCCTCATCAGAAGCAAAATGATAGGGATTAGGAATATCTATTTCAGATAAAAGCTGTATTTCCAGCGCTTCCATCTGCTCTGCTTCTGCCTGTTCTTGATGATCAAAGCCGGCCAAATGCAGCAATCCATGCAAAAATAAATGCGCGAGATGATGTTCAACAGGCCGCTGATTTTCCGCCGCTTCTCTCGAGAGTGTCTCAAAACCCAGTGCCATATCCCCTAAAAATAGCGGCTGTTTTGGGGCGCTATCTGGCCCGCTATCTGGCAAGCTGTCAAAAGCTGGAAAAGACAGGATATTTGTTGCCCCGTCTTTTTGCCGAAACTGGGAATTTAGCTGCGCCATTTCAGCATCATTTGTCCATAGGATAGATACGCTGAAGTTTTTTAGTTGCAGGCTATTTGCAAATTTATCTGTCAGAGAAAGACAATACGGCCTGGCGCTTTCCAGAACCGGCTGCCAGCGGCTGTCTGACAGATTATTCTCCAACTGATTTAGGGCTGGGCTAGTCCAGTCTGAATACGGGTCAGGGGCGTCTGCCGGACTGTCGCTATCTTCAGAATGACCAGAAGAAGCACTTTCCTGGCTAAGGCTTTGTTGTGAAATGGGTTGTGAATGTGTCACGTTTTTATCTATGCCTGTCGTTAGTTCTACTGTGAATAAAAGTGTTATTTTTGTCCAGTCTCATAGGCTTTCAAAATACGTGCCACAACTGGATGGCGAACCACATCTTCGCCGCTTAGCCTGGTAATGCCGATACCTTTGACATTATCCAGCCGATTAACCGCATCTGAAAGTCCGGAAAGCTGGCCACTTGGCAAGTCAATTTGGCTAAGATCGCCAGTAATCGCCATCCGCGATTCCTCGCCCAGACGGGTCAGTACCATTTTCATCTGAACCGGGGTTGTATTTTGTGCCTCATCAATAATGACAAAGGCATTTGACAGGGTGCGCCCGCGCATGAAAGCCAGCGGGGCAATTTCAATCTCGCCACTGGCGATCATTCTGTCGACCTTGTCAGATGGCATCATATCATAGAGCGCGTCATAAAGGGGGCGCAGATAGGGATCTACCTTTTCTTTCATATCGCCTGGCAAAAACCCTAGCCGCTCGCCAGCTTCAACCGCTGGCCGCGATAAAATAATCCGCTCTACCTGCCGGCGTTTCAGAAAATCAACCGCCCAGGCAACCGCCATATAGGTTTTGCCGGTACCCGCAGGGCCTAGCCCGAACACCACCTCATTATCGCGCAGCAATTTGAAATAGCCTGCTTGGCCGGTGGTACGCGGAAATATTTTTTTCTTCCAGGTGGTTGCAAACAGGCTTTTATCAATTGGGCTGGCAGCCGGGTTCACGCCATTTTCAGTTTGCCGCAACACATCATCGACCAGCGTTGCGCTCATCTCATCGCGATTATCCTGAGCGCTTAATTGTTTATACAGGCTGGTAAAGGTTTTACTGGCCAGCTCTACCTTGTCGGACAGGCCAGTGATTTTTATCTGATTGCCAAAACTGTCCATGCTTACATTCAGCGCCTGTTCAATACGGGCTAAATGTTGATTATGCTGACCACAGATAATAGTCATAAGCATGTTATCTTCGAATTCTAGACGAACGGTTTTCTGTGCCTCTGACACGGCTTATGCAGCTCCTTTTGTTGCGGCTGTTGCAGGTCTTGACCAAAGTGAATTTTGCCGCGCTTCGGTAATATCCAATTCCATGATACGCCCAATCCACTCTGCGCTACCTTCCAGATAGACCGATTGCATAAACGGGCTACGTCCGGTCATTTGCCCGTCTCTGCCACCTTGCTTTTCGATAAGGACAGGCATGGTCATGCCCTCACAGTTTTTGTTAAAGGCCAGTTGCTGGGCATCCAAAAGCTGTTGCAATGCCGCTAGCCTGTCTGATTTTACCTGCTCGTCTACCTGCTCGCCAGCCCCGCTAGCAGGGGTGCCCGGGCGGGCGCTATATTTGAAGGAATAGGCAGAAGCATAGCCAATATCGGATACCAGCTTGATGGTATCGGCAAAATCCTGATCACTTTCGCCGGGAAATCCAACAATAAAATCACCAGAAAGAGCAATATCAGGGCGCAATTCACGAAGCCTGTCAATAATACGGCGATAATCATCTGCCTTATGCCGCCGATTCATGGCTGCCAGAATAGTATCTGATCCTGCCTGTACCGGCAGATGCAAATAAGGCATCAATGCCGGAATATCGCGGTGGGCGGTCATCAATTCTTCATCCATATCCAGCGGATGAGAGGTGGTATAGCGCAGACGCATCAACCCATCGATTTCGGCCAGTTCCCGCAGCAACCGCCCTAATCCCCATTTACCATGATTATCTGCTGGCGCGCCATGCCAGGCATTCACATTCTGGCCAAGTAGGGTGATCTCTTTGGTGCCGCCCGCGACCAGCCGCCTGGCCTCATCCAGAATTTGTGCCGCCGGGCGCGAAAATTCAGCCCCTCTGGTATAGGGAACTACACAAAAACTGCAAAATTTATCACATCCTTCCTGAACCGATAAAAACGCAGCTGGCCCTCTTGGCGCGGCTTCTTCTGGCAGGAAATCAAATTTTACCTCTTCTGGAAATTCAGTATCCACCACTGATTTGCGTGCTGCCGGATCAGCTTTGGCAACCAGTTCTGGCAAGCGGTGATAGGTTTGCGGGCCAACCACCATATCTACATAAGGGGCGCGGCGGGTTATCTCTTCGCCTTCTGCCTGGGCAACACATCCTGCTACAGCTATCAACATTTGCCGGTTTTGCTGTTCTTCAGCACGCTGTTTTAATACCCGCAATCGACCCAAATCCGAAAATACTTTTTCCGATGCTTTTTCACGAATATGACAGGTATTCAAGATGACCATATCCGCCTCTTCAGGCGCATGTGTTGGCACATAGCCAGTAGGCGCAAGAACATCTGCCATCCGTTCGGAATCATAGACATTCATCTGACAGCCAAAGGTCTTGATATATAATTTTTTCATCTGCCTATGATCATCCCTTATCTTCTAGCATTTTGCAAAGTAAAAGTTACCCTTTTTGCGTGCAGATGCCACTCTTACCTGTATGGCCATTCTCTCGTCAAGAGCTGGTTTTAGCCTGCTATTCTACCTGTTTTTCCATGACCAGCGCATCTATCTTGCTGCCGGCGCGTCGATAATAATGCACGCGGCGGCCAATCAGCGTAAATCCAGCCCGGCGATAGAGATGCTGGGCGATATGGTTATCTTCGGCCACCTCTAACAACACGCGGCGGTGCTGCTGTGTGCGGGGGCTGGTTATCCCTGCCTGTAACAGCTTTTTGCCAAGGCCTGAATTCTGCCAGGCAGGATGTACACAAATCTCCAGAATATCTGCGCTGTCACCAGTGCTCTGCAGCAAGATAAACCCGGCCAGATTTGTACCGATACTGGCCGCGATTCCATAAATCACGGGACTTTGTATCAGCTTTGACAGCAGCGCTGCCTCTGATGCGCTTTTTTGCGGATAAATAGATGCATACATCTCTTCGATTTCCTGCTGCCAGCCAGATAGCTGGTCGTTAAGATGAAAATCGGCAGGCGGTTTTGTCATTTTAACCTAGCGTTTCCGGTTTGGCATATCTGGTTTATTCCCTGATCTATGCATTTTCGGGAATGGATATCCGCCCACTGCCCAGCTTTGGCATGGCAATATAAAGCGGCTCAAATCCGGTTACCGGATAGCGGCCTGGATAACGTAAAGACGCTGCCGCATATATGCCAATATCTGCAGCATTCAGCTGATGTGAAGACAGGGTAAGGCCAGGCCGCGAGATATAGCTGGCGAAATCTTCTTGTTCCAAAACCGAAGTTTCCGCCAGGCCGCATAGCATCAAATGGTCACAAGCCCCGCTATCCAGCGTTTCACTACAGGCTGTTTTCACCTGTGCTGCATCCCTATCCTCGATAACTGTTTGCGGCGATAAATCAGCGTCAAAAAATTGGGTAAAGACACTGTTTCTGCGGCTATCGGAACAGCTCAGATAGCCTGTTTTTCCAGCTGGCTTTTCGGCTATGTGATGATGGTATGCCAGCGCTGCCAGACCACTAACCCCTAGCGGCATTGCCCCTAGTGCCAGGCTATATCCCTTGGCAGCAGACAAACAAACTCGCAAACCGGTAAAAGAGCCTGGCCCGCAACCAGCGGCAATATGCGTAACCCTATCCAGGGGGCAGCCAGCCATCAGCACGGCTTCCTGAACTAGACTTATCAGTGTTTCAGCATGACCATGCCGGGCTTTATGTTCTTTAAATCCAACAATATTTCCAGCCGCAATAAGGGCCGCAGAAGCCGCATTACCGCTACATTCAAGTGCAAGAAGGATAGAGCTGTCTGTTTTTGCCTGTGGCGACATATCCATGCGCTCCTGGCGCAAAATTCTGTGTGATCTCTCTGGCTTAATAGTAAGCTAGCCGCGGTTAATGTGCAAAACACCAAATAGCCTTGCACCTTTGCTAAGTTACTTCCTATCTATTGTTGCATAACAGGTCAAAAAAAATTACCCTGCGCTACACAAATGCAAATTATCGTGCTTTTGAAATGAAAGTTAGGTTCAGTGATGGCCCCATATCCGAAAAATATACCCCAGGCTATGCAAAAATATGTAAGCAAAAATTTGACCCGATTTTTGCGTATCAGCGCAGTTGCGTTACTGCTTTTGCCATCTCTCCTCTTTCCGGTAAATGCTGTCGCACAAGAGGTAAGGCGCGATAGTGCGAGCGTAATTATGTATCACCGCTTTGGCGAGGATAGATACCCGTCTACAAATATTCGTCTCGCGCAATTTGAAGAACATCTTCAGCTGTTAACAAATGGCGATTACACGGTCCTGCCGCTACCTGAAATCATTGAAACCTTGCGCGCTGGCGGCACCTTGCCGGATCGCACCGTTGCGATAACCATTGATGATGCATATTTGTCTGTTTATGAGCAGGCATGGCCCCGCCTGAAAGAGCTTGGTCTGCCCTTTACCATATTTGTTGCTACAGAGCCGGTAGAGAAAAATCGGCGCGGCTATATGAGTTGGGATATGCTAAGAGACCTGCAAAGCCAAGGGGTGACCATTGGCTCGCAGACCCATACCCACCCTCACTTGCATCGCAAGACCCCGGAGCAGGTGCGCGCCGAAATCAATTTATCCAACCAATATTTCTTGCAAGAGCTGGGTATGCGCCCGCAATTATTTGCCTATCCCTTTGGCGAATATTCAGGCTTTGTTGTGGATATTGTCAAAGAAGCCGGCTTTGTCGCCGCCTTTGGCCAGAATTCTGGCATTATGCATAGCAAGGATAGGTTTTTTGAGCTGCCCCGCTTTGCCTTTAACGAGAATTACGGCACAACCGATCGGCTGGAGCTGGCAATAAATGGCCTGCCTCTGAAAATTACCGATTTAACACCAGAAGATATGGTACTGACCGAGAATCCACCGCTTTACGGATTTACCTTGCATGAAGATATGCGCCCGGAAGGACAATTGCGCTGTTTTGCCAGCGGCTATGGCAAAGTATCTGTGTCGATCATTGGGCGGCGGGCCGAGATCAGACTGCCTGACGCGCTTAAACAGGGACGCTCGCGCATTAATTGCACAATGCCCGCCGGCCAGAATAGATGGCGCTGGTTTGGACGCCAATTCCTGACAGATTAAAGACCGGTATGCCCACAGCGGTTCTGGGGCTTCCAGCTAAAGTGCGGCCGCTTTCAAGGTGAAGCTGTTAAATCTGTCAAAGTCATTTTGCGAGATGACGATTTGCAAGGTTTCGACATATTCTTCGCCTATTTCTGCATAGACAGATAGCTCGGCGACAACCTTATCCAGGCTGGTTTTATTCTGAATATATAAAGCCCTGTTTTGGCGGAACCCCTCATAGGCATAAAAGGAATTCAGATTAAGCATATAGGCGCGCACAGACGCCAGCAAATCCGGAAAAGCCCGCACCGAAGCGCGGCTATCACTTGCCTGTTTCGCCTTTATCCCTTTTTTATCATTCCAGACCCATTGCCCAAACAAAGCATTACCAGCAGCAGTAAAGCGCGATTGTCCCCAACCAGATTCGATTGCGGCCTGTGCCAGTGCCAACGATACCGGAACTGGCGCTACCCGCATGGATAGTGCCTGATAAAGTTCTGCATCTGTTGCTTTTGTGCTGACCTTATATTTGCGGGAAAAATCTTCTAGTACTTTTCTGTTTCCGCGCTGATAGGCCTCATCAATCTTTTGTCTTTGGCTTGTGATTTCATCATTCGCCAACAGAATCAGGGGAAGCAAAATTTTGATGAACATATCTTTGCGCTCGGCTACTTCCAACGGTGCCAAATCTGGCATGCGCGGAATAAAGATACGAGGTACAGCGCCAACACCATCTGCGGGGAGGGTATATTTAATGGCTTGAGGAATAGGAGGGCGGGGCGGGGCGCCAGCGGAACGGTTGCGGTTTTTTTCAGATAAACGCAATCCTTGTGATAGCTGGGCGCTGGCCACATCCATTTTCCGGTCAATCTCGTCTTTTTCTGCAGGGCTGAGACCTTGCTGTTCTTTCAAACTTTGCAGGCGTCGCAATTCAGCTTCAAGCTTTGCAATCTCGGCAAACAGAGCGTTATTGCTTTTCTCTACAGACAGAAAATGAGGGGGGCTGATGATAATGGGCAACAGCAATCCCGCTGCCATAGACGCCAGCACAAAGCCAGCCAGTGCTTTGTTAGATAATCTCAACGAAATCTGTTGATGCAAAGACAACGCTCAATCCATCCTGTAACTCTGGATTAGCGGGCTGAAAACCACCGCTATATCTAGTCTTCGGTAGGGCGCACCTCTACAACCTCTGGAATATAATGACGCAGCATATTCTCAATGCCCATCTTCAAGGTTGCAGTTGAACTGGGACATCCCTGACAGGCACCGCGCATTTGCAAGGTCACGACCCCATCTTCAAATGAATGAAAGGTAATATCCCCGCCATCCATCGCAACAGCTGGCCGCACCCGTGTATCCAGAAGATGTTTAATCTGCTGAACTGTTTCATTATCATCGCCGCTAGCACCATCTATGTTTTCGCCGCCATCTGTGTTGTGGGCGGCTTCCATAACAGGCAAGCCAGAAGCGAAATGTTCCATAATTCCAGCTAATACAGAAGGTTTGAGTGCAAACCATTCCATCTGCTCAGCTTTGGTAATAGAGACAAAATCACCACTAAGGAATACCGAATCCACCCCATCAATACGTAACAGGCGACTGGCCAGAGGAGAGGTTTTTGCCTCTTCTGTAGAGCTAAACTCAGCAGAACTACCAGGCAGAACATCTACACCTGGAATAAACTTCAAGGTTGCGGGGTTCGGTGTGTCTTCTGTTTGAATAAACATGGGCAGTATCCTAAGCGTATCGCAAAATCATCTGGTCCAAATCATCTGGTCCAAATCATGTGGTTTAGGCCCGCTATCAAACATTGTCAGTTTTTAACATGCTACAGGCCGCGGCCATTATTATATCCTATTCGCCTATATATGGGAAGGGACGCACAGATTATCAAGTCTGGATAAAGGCTGGTCTAGACCCTTTACCAAGGCTAGTCAGGATAGACACAATCGATCAGG
>JBMHCK010000148.1:0-15845 GCA_049889955.1 Puniceispirillaceae bacterium (SeqCode) | reverse complement strand
CCCCGCCATGCCCAGGCACAATCTGGCCGCTATCCTTGATACCCAGCCGGCGCTTCATTGCAGATTCATACAGATCGCCGAGCTGCGATAACAGGGCCAGCACCAGTACAATTCCAGCCAGCCTGACATCCAGATGCGTTTCAAAGAAAACAACCACAAAGCCTTCTGCTGCCAGCACGGATGATACCACCCCGCCAATACTGCCAGCCCAGGTCTTGGACGGGCTAAAGGCCGGGGCTAATTTAGGCCCACCAATCACCCGGCCAGAAAAATATGCGCCAATATCACTTGCTGAAATCACTACCGCTAGAAAAAGCAGTAAGGCCACCCCTTCTGCAAAAACAGAAAGATAAGACAAGCTGAAGATAGTGGCGGCTAGTAACAGAACGAACATCCCTTCACGCGCGCGTAGCAACATAATGGAGGTCGCAAGGCATAGCACCGCCATTGCGCCTGTAAAGCTGGCTGAAAGCCCCATGCTATTATACAACCAGGGAAGCGGAAAAATCAGCATTAAGGCCAGCATAGCCACCCTTTTTTTCGCTGATGACACGCCTGCACCTAGCACTGTACAGGCTTCATATATCACCCAGATAGCGGCAAGACAGGTGCCAATAACCGCAAAAGGATGCCCGGCTAATACCGGCAGCAATATTGGTAGAAAAAATAAAAAACCAACCAGACGCGCGCGCAGGTCTAAACGGTTGACAGCCATTGCCTATGCCAACTTTTCATCGGCGGCATCAAGATCATCTGACTGGCGCCTATCTGCGTCTCCGCCAAAACGGCGCTGGCGTTGATAAAAGGTGGTAATGGCTTTCTTCAGCTCTTCCGCATTAAAATCGGGCCAGAATACTGCGGTAAAATACAGCTCGGCATAGCTTAAATCCCAGAGCATGAAATTAGACAACCGATGTTCACCGCCGGTGCGGATTAACATATCAACAGGCGGTAAATCAGCGGTCTCTAGATAGGCACTAAAGGGCCTGGTCTGACCCGATGAAGCAACCGCATCTGCGGCCATTCGGCTAGCCGCACGCTCGATATCCTGCTGACCGCCATAATTCAGGGCAACATTCAGCATCAGCCCGGTACAGTTGGCGGTTTGTTCTTCGGCATGGGCAAATAATGCCTGTAAATCAGGTTCAAATGCTGAACGATCGCCAAGGATACGCAGTTGAACATTATCGGCTACAAGCGTATCAACCTTGCTTCGTAGAAATTTCCGCATAATTTCCAGCAAAGCATTTACTTCCAGCTTTGAGCGACGCCAATTTTCGGTTGAAAAAGCAAAGACCGTAAGATGGCCGACATCATAGCTGACCAATTCGCGTGCAATATCTTCAAGGGTTTGCGCGCCCTTATCATGGCCAGCCACAGCCTGCAGAGTACGCATACGCGCCCAGCGTCTGTTCCCATCCATAATAATTGCTAAATGGTTAAGCTTCATCAGATTATTGCTACATTACATCAATTCTTGGCACTGTCTAAAATACGATTTCATACTCTAAACGCTTAATATATCACTTTCTTTCTTTGCCAACATATCATCTATTTGTTCAATATGGGCATCTGTCAGCTTTTGAATCTGGCCTTCGATTGCACGTCTTTCATCTTCTGACATGCCGCCTTCTTTTTCATCTTTCTTTACCGTTTCCATTGCATCACGCCGGATATTCCGCACCGCAACCCGGCCACCTTCAGCATATTTGCCAGCAACTTTAACCATTTCCTTGCGGCGATCCTCGCTCAATTCTGGCACTGGCACGCGGATAACATTCCCCTCAGCTTGCGGGTTCAAACCTAGCCCCGCGTCTCTAATCGCTTTTTCAGTAGCCTGGATAAGTCCAGCATCCCATACGGTTACAGTTAGCATCCGTGATTCAGGAACCGATATATTGCTGACCTGATTTAACGGCATTTTTGACCCATAGGCATCAACCAAAACTGGCTCTAGCATACCTGTATTAGCCCGCCCGGCACGTAACCCAGAAAATTCATTACTCAGGCTACCAACAGAGGCTTCCATCCTGCGTTTTACATCATCGAGATCTAGCATTATCTCATTCCTTTTTCTTTACTATCTGGTTATGGGTTAACTATGGCGGTTTTAAGGTCTATTCATTGGCCGGCTTCGGAAACAAGGGTAAAGGCCCCATTATGTTGAAGCACATCATCAAAGCCACCCTCATTCGCGATAGAGAAGACAAGAATAGGTATTTTATTCTCGCGCGATAGAGATATAGCCGAAGCATCCATCACTTTCAAATCTTTCGCTAGCACATCCATATAGCTCAGCCGCTCATAGCGTTTTGCATCTGCGTGCTTTTCCGGATCAGCATCATATACCCCATCCACCTTGGTTCCTTTTAACAGGGCATCACATCCCATTTCCGAAGCGCGCAAGGCGGCAGCGGTATCGGTGGTAAAAAATGGGTTACCTGTGCCAGCGGCAAAAATAACAATCCGTCCTTTTTCCATATGGCGCATTGCCCGCCTGCGGATATAGGGCTCGCACACAGCACTAATAGGCAAAGCAGACATCACCCGAACGGCGGTATCTATCTGCTCTAGTGCATTTTGCATGGCCAGCGCATTCATTACGGTGGCTAACATGCCCATATAATCGCCTGTCGCCCGCTCCATACCAGCAGCAGCACCAGATACCCCGCGAAAGATATTTCCCCCGCCTATCACCAGGCAAATTTCAATCCCCTGCTCACTAACCGCTTTGATCTCGCTAGCGACCCGCGCCACCATTTCGGTGTCAATTCCATAGGGCTGTTTACCCATCAAGAATTCACCGGATATTTTCAAAAGTACACGTTTGTAATGATAAGATGACGTCATGATGGCCAGTCCTGGTTTCTATCTGACTGATAAAAAATCTACGACATAATGGCATTAAATCTGCCAAGATAAAAGAGAAACATAAAAAAAGGCTCTGCAAGCCAACCTGTGGTGCAGAGCCTGAATTTTTTTCGTGCTAGCAGAACTTAATTGCCAAGCTGAGCGGCAACTTCTGCTGCGAAATCTGTCTCTTCTTTTTCGACGCCATCGCCAAGAACAAATTGCTTAAAGCTAGTCAGAGTGATATCTGCGCCTGCTTCCTTTGCTGTCTTGGCAATCACATCTTTTACCTTGCTTTCGCCATCGATAACAAAGGTTTGCTCCAGCAGAACAACCTCTTCATAGAATTTCCGCATACGGCCTTCGACCATCTTTTCGGCAATTTCCTGTGGCTTGCCAGACGCTTTGGCCTGTTCAATAAGCACATCGCGCTCACGGGCAACCAAAGCCGGGTCCAGATCATCAACGGATAAAGAAGCAGGTGATGTTGCCGCAATATGCATCGCCAGCTGCTTGCCAAGACCGGTTAACACATCAGCAGAAGCAGAAGATTGCAAACCAACCAGCACGCCGATACGGCCCAGACCATCTGCGGCAGCATTGTGAATATAAGGGACAACAGCCCCTTCGCTAACGGTTACTTTTTCCATCCGGCGCAGGGTCATATTTTCGCCAATTGTCGCAATTTTTTGAGTCAACTCATCAGCGACGTTACGGCCTGTTTCCGGGTAATCCATAGCATTCAGCGCATCCAAATCCCCGGCATCCAGTGCCAGTGACGCCAATGTGCTGGCAAATCCCTGAAATTCGTCATTGCGTGATACGAAATCGGTTTCAGAGTTTAATTCTACCAGCGCGCCATTTGCACCGGCTACCGCGATAGCTACCAACCCTTCAGAGGCCACACGGCCAGATTTTTTCGCAGCCGCTGCCAGGCCTTTAGTACGCAGCCAATCAACGGCGGCTTCCATATCGCCATTGGTTTCATTCAGCGCCTTTTTACAATCCATCATCCCCGCGCCAGACTGTTCGCGAAGTTCTTTTACCATTGCTGCTGTAACGCTCATCGTCTCATTCCTTATATGTGTAGTACTTAAGCTGTCAGATTATTTTTCTACGGGCAGACGCCTTACCGCAATCTGCCCGGATAATCGGTTTCTCTGCTGTTATTACCCCTTTTTGCCAATAGACAGACAGAAAGGAGCAAGGCACGGCCATGCTATGCAGAAGGCTGCTCTTCAGCTGGAGCTTCTGCCGGAGTTTCGGCAGCTTCCTGGGCCAATGCTGGCTCTACAGGGGCTTCAGCGGCACTGCCAACATCACCGCCACTTGCGACCATTTCAGCTTGCAGGCCATCCAGAATAGCGCCTTGTGCCAATTCGCAATACAGGCTAATCGCCCGCATCGCATCATCATTGCCGGGGATCGGGTAATCCACGCCATCCGGGCTAGCGTTACTATCGATAACCGCCACCACAGGGATACCTAGCTTGTTCGCTTCAAGCACAGCGATATCTTCTTTATTTGTATCCAGAACAAAGATCATATCTGGCAAGCCGCCCATTTCCTTGATACCGCCAAGCGTTAGCTGCAACTTATCTAGCTCGCGGTTCAGCTGCAGAATTTCTTTCTTGCCCAGCTGGCCCATATCTTCGCTTTCCAGGCGTGCTTCAAGATCGCGCAAGCGGCGGATGGACTGAGACACAGTCGCCCAGTTGGTAAGCATGCCGCCCAACCAGCGATGGTTCACATAATACTGGCCGCAATCGCGTGCTGTTTCGGCAATTTTATCTGCGGCTACACGCTTGGTACCTACAAACAATACCCGCCCACCCTTGGCAACCGTATCGCGCATCGCTTCGAGCGCGCGTGCCAGTAACGGGACAGTCTGTTGCAAGTCAAGAATATGGATACCGTTACGCTGGCCAAAAATAAATGGCTCCATGCGGGGGTTCCAGCGACGTGTGTGGTGACCAAAGTGAACGCCAGCTTCTAGCAGTTGGCGCATAGTAAATGAAGGAATAGCCATCGAATTAAGCTCCTGTTTTCCGGTTAGGCCTCCATGAGGGGGAAAAGAAAGGGCAGATGCCCTCACCGGACGGTAGTTCCAGAATTGGCTGAAACCACCACCCTCATGTGTGAATTACTGAGGCTTCTAGCCGAAAATTGTTACTCAGGCAAGTAAAAAAAGGGGGAAATACTGAGAATAGGGTTAAATCTCAAACATCTGGATAATTCCAGGTATAGTATGCAGCTTTTGGCGCAAATTACCGCTAAGCCGAAACCGGTTTGGCAAGCTGATTTCAATCTCGCGCATTCCATCTACAACAACAAATTTTAACGGTGCCAGGCCGCCGCCATCCTCGCGCAAAGCATCCTTAATCGGTACCAGACAGCTGGCATCCGCGATTTTTAACCCCAGACCGGAATGATGCATGGCAATCGCTTCATCCAAAGATTGCAAGCCTACGGCCAGCAGCCTTATCGTGTCATTTTCCTGTTTTGCGTCCGCGCTAAGCAATACTGGTGCATCACTATCCAAAAAAGGTCTGGCAGCGTTTAGCGCCTCAGAGAAGAAGGTAGCTTCAAACATCCCGGCCTTGTCAGTGAGCTGAACAAAGGCAAATCGGTTTCCCTTTGCAGAGACCCGTTCCTGGACCGAACTAATCTTACCTGCCAGACGCACCCGCGCGCTTAATTGCCCGCGCATTGCCTGTGCCAGCTGGTTTGATGGCGTTACTTTCAGCTTGTCGAGCTGTGCGTGATAGCTGTCTAGCGGATGCGAGGACAAATACAGGCCCAGCGCTTCAAATTCCAGCTTCAGCCGTTCTGATTGTGTCCAGTCCGGCCCTTCTGAGAAACGAAAGGTCGGGGCGGCATCGGTGCTATCTGCTCCAAACAGGCTGGATTGCGAGGATTCTGCCTCGCGGCGATAGAAATCAGATTGCCCCAATAGCTGATCAAGGGCTTCAAATATCTGGCGTCTATTTTCATGTAAGCTATCAAATGCGCCTGCCTTTACCAGATTTTCAAGCTGGCGTTTATTTGCCCCTTCACGCGGCAGGCGTCTGGCCAAATCATCCAGCGAGGTAAACACGCCATCTGCATCCCGCAACGCCACCAGCTTTTCCATCGCATCGGCACCAACATTACGCACCGCTCCCAGCGCATAACGTATTCCCCA
The DNA here is from genome assembly GCA_049889955.1 of Puniceispirillaceae bacterium (SeqCode). GTDB lineage: Bacteria > Pseudomonadota > Alphaproteobacteria > Puniceispirillales > Puniceispirillaceae > JADHLI01. The sequence continues at coordinate 9,811 of JBMHCK010000148.1, read as the reverse complement.
GCCCCCTTTCTCATCCTTCTGGACTGAAAAAGAACTCTCCGAGCGATTGAGATCAGGTGGCAGAACCGATATTTCCTTATACAGACAATCCTGTCTGAACACCGCTAATTTATCTGTATTACCTGCATCCAGCGCCATTGAGGCTGCCAGGAATTCAACTGGATGGTTCGCCTTTAGCCATGCGGTTTGATAACAGACCAGCGCATAAGCGGCGGCATGCGATTTATTAAAGCCATATCCGGCAAAAGAGGCAATTTGATCAAAAATATCCGAGGCTAGCCTGTTATCAATATCATTCTGTGAGGCGCCCTTGATGAATATCTCGCGCTGCTCATCCATCTCTTCTTTGATTTTCTTACCCATGGCCCGGCGCAGCAAATCCGCACCACCAAGCGTATAGCCAGCCAGGTCTCGTGCCGCCTGCTGCACCTGTTCCTGATAGATCATGATCCCATAGGTTTCATCCAGAATAGGCTCTAGCAAGGGATGCATATAAGAGACTGGCTCACGGCCATGCTTGCGACTGATATAGACGGGAATATTTTCCATTGGACCGGGTCGATAAAGCGCGACCACCGCAATAATATCTTCAAACCGATCCGGTTTCAGCCCGCGCAGTACATCACGCATACCGCTGGATTCCAGCTGAAACACCCCTACTGTATCCCCATCCGATAGCATCTCATAGGTCTTTGCATCATCCAGAGGGATAGCGTTAATATCAATATCAATATTGCGCCGTTTCAACAGCGCCACCGCTTTTTCAATGACCGTGAGCGTCTTTAGACCCAGAAAATCGAATTTGACCAATCCAACCTGTTCAATCGATTTCATATTGAACTGGGTAACGGGCATATCCGAGCGCGGATCACGATACACTGGCACCAACTCTGGCAACGCCCTATCCGCGATAACCAGCCCGGCTGCATGTGTCGAGACATGCCGATACAGCCCTTCTAGCTTGCGGGCTGTGGTTATCAAATGGGCGACCTGCTCATCCTCATCATAGAGACGACGCAATTCATCTTCGGATTTCAGGGCCTGCCCGATACTGACAGGGGCAGCAGGGTTGCTAGGCACCATTTTCGCAACCCTATCCACCAGCCCGTAAGGCATATCCAGAACCCGCCCCACATCCCGCAAGGCAGCGCGAGCCTGCAAGGTTCCAAAAGTGATGATCTGGGCAACCTTGTCATGGCCATATTTATTTTGCACATAACGGATGACTTCTTCGCGCCGTTCCTGGCAGAAATCGATATCAAAATCAGGCATCGACACCCGCTCAGGATTCAAAAAGCGCTCAAACAGCAATCCCCAACGAAGCGGGTCCAGATCAGTGATTAATAACGCCCAGGCAACAACAGAACCCGCGCCCGATCCCCGGCCCGGCCCAACCGCAATATGATTATCTTTTGACCAGCGAATAAAATCGGAAACGATCAGGAAATACCCTGAAAATCCCATAGAGATGATAATATCCAGTTCCATCTCCAGCCTATCTTCATAGGCTTTGAGTTCTTCAGCATTGCCGTCATAATAGGGCTTTTCCATAGCTTTCAAGCGTGCAAGCCTGTCCGCCAGCCCCTGGCGTGCCAGCACCCGTAATTGCTGGGCTTCATCTTCTGCCTCGGTAGAGGGCAGGATAGGATCGCGCCGCCCGACAACAAAGCTGCATCGCTGGGCAATCACCAAACTATTTTTAATCGCTTCGGGCAGATCGGCAAACAGCCTTTTCATCTGTGCGGCTGTTTTAAAGAAATGATGCGGGGTGATGCCTGAATCTTCCATACTGGCCAGGCGCTCAGATGAGGCAATGCAATGCAGCACCTTTTGCGAGACATACATGGATTGCTCGTCAAAATGACAATCATTTGTCGCCACAATGCCCATATTTGTGCGATCGGCCTCTGCCAGCAGCAAGGCTTCTGCCTCAGCTTCGGATGGCCGGCCATGTCGCTGAATTTCGATATAGGCGCGATCCCCGAAATGCGCTTGCAGCCAATCAACACGATTGTGCAAAAGCCTGGTTTGCTCGCTTGCCGCTGCCCCGCCGACAAATCCGGCCCGCAACCCGCCAGACAATACAATCAACCCCTCAGCGCGTTCGGCCAGATCAGCGGCCGCGATCACCGGGCTTGCTGTGGCCTCACTATCTAGCAAGGCAGCCGAAATCAAATGGCTAAGATGGATGTAGCCTGTTTCGTTCTGGGCCAGCAATGCTACCTCGCCAGAGCCAGATGTATCGGCAATTTGCACCACTGCCCCGATAACCGGCTGTACACCTTTGGCCTGCATTTTTTCAGAAAACTCAAAGGCGCCAAACATGTTAAAACTATCTGTGATAGCGAGTGCAGGCTGGCGATCCTGTGCGGCAAGCTCGGCTAGCTTGGCAATCTGCAAGGTACTTTCAGACAAGGAATAGGCAGAATGCACGCGCAGATGAACAAAGCCTGCATGGCCTGTATCGCCAGCAACGCCTTCTTCATCATACGGGCTTAGATCATCCATGCTTAACCCTCAGCAATCAATTTGCCTTTTTCAATCCGCAACACCCTATCCATCTGACTTGCAAGCCGTTCATTATGGGTAACGATCAGAGCGGCGGTTTGGGTGCCATGCACCAGCTTTTGCAAGGCCTGAAAAACGGTATCTGCTGTTTCTGGATCTAGGTTGCCAGTAGGTTCATCTGCCAGCAGAATTTCCGGGGCATTGGCAACCGCACGCGCAATCGCAACCCGTTGCTGCTCGCCCCCGGACAGCTGGGCTGGTCGGTGCTGGCCTCTATCTTGCAATCCAACCATTGCCAACAGGCTTTGTGCGCGTTCTTCTGCTTCGCCGCGCGGCAACTGATTAATCATCTGGGCAATAACGATATTCTCTATCGCAGAAAACTCTGGGAACAGGCGGTGAAATTGAAAAACAAAACCAATATGCAGGCCGCGCAATTTGGTGCGGCGGCGTTCTGACAGCTTTGCGGTGGCCACCTGCTGGATAAATACCTCTCCTGAATCGGGGCGTTCCAACAGGCCCGCCATATTCAGCAAGGTTGTTTTACCCGCCCCTGATGGCCCTACCAACGCGGTAAGCTGACCTGGATATAGCTCCAGGCTTGCCCCGCTTAATACCTCTATCACCCGCTCTGCTTGCTGGTAACGACGATGGACATTCTCAAGGCGCAATACAGGCTTACTCATAGCGTAAAACCTCCGCCGGGGCGATATGCGATGCGCGCCATGCCGGATACAGGCTGGCGACAAGGCTGAGAACAAAAGCCATCAATACAACATTCAACACCTCAGCTGGGTTCACAATGGCAGGCAGCTTTGAGAGGTAATAAATTTCGGCTGAGAATAACTCAGCCCCTGACAGCCCTTCGATAAAGCCCTTAATAGCATCAATTTGCCAGCAAAATAACAGCCCCAATAGGGTGCCAACAAAGGTACCAATCATGCCGATTGAGGCCCCTGTAATCAAAAATACCCGCATAACCATAGCAGAGCTGGCCCCCATAGAGCGCAGAACCGCAATATCTGCGTTTTTCGAGCGCACCAGCATAATCATCGAGGACACAATATTAAATGCGGCGACAAGGATTATCAGCGTCAGGATGATGAACATCACATTGCGTTCAACATTCAGCGCGTTCAGAAAGCTTTTATTGCGCTCTTGCCAGTCAAATTGCCGGTAGCTATCTCCTAGCGTGATAGAAATGGCCCCGCGCAACATATCAATCTGCAAGGGTGCATCGGAATATACCTCTATGCCGGATACCGCCTCTGGCAGGTGAAAGAAGCTCTGCGCCTCGGATAGCGGGATAAAGATAAAGCTGTTATCATATTCATGCATCCCTACCTTGAACAAACCACCAATGGTAAAGGTGCGTTTTGTGGGGATAGAACCAAACGCGGTTGTGCGCCCGGATGCAGATAACAAAGTCAGCTTGTCCCCTATCTTCAGGCCCAGCCTGAACGCCATCGTCTCGCCTATCAATATATGTTTATCATCCCGAAAAGCGGCGATAGCTTGCTGGCTTAAACTGTCCCAAAGCGGCTTTCGTGCTGCCAGATCAGACCAGGATACGCCGCGCACAACCGCCCCTGTCTGGCCACTGCTAGAGCTGGCCATCACCTGGCCTTGCACTTGCGGAGTTGCGGCAATAACATTTGGTAAATCAGCCAGCTTAAGGGCTATCCGGTTATAATCGGTCAGAGGCTCAGCCGTCGCTGAAAATACCCCTATATGCCCATTTAGCCCTAAAATACGATTGATCAGTTCGGTGCGAAACCCGTTCATCACGCTCATCACGATGATCAGGGTGGCAACACCAAGGGTTATACCAGCAAAGGAAAACCAGGCGATAACCGAAATAAACCCTTCTTCCCGGCGGGCGCGTAAATAGCGAAACGCCAGCAGCCGTTCAACAGGTTTGAAAATCATAAAATCGCCTTTCCTTGAAATGCCGTTACATCTGGCAGTTTTATCTATCGTTAATCTATCTGGCTTAAATGCGCCAATAATGCGGCAGCGGCCTCTTCTGGGCTATGTTCTGTAACTGCGCCTGTCTTGCGGCATTTTAATTCAACAACGCCTCGGTCTGTTGAACGCGGGCCTGCAACAATTTGCCAGGGCAGACCGATTAAATCCATGCGCGCCAGCTTTGCACCTGCGCTATCACTACTATCATCCAGCAGCACATCATGCCCGGCCTCGATAGCGGCGGTGTAAATCATATTTGTTACCTTGTCTGTTTCGCTATGGCCAGGTTTCAAATTCACAATTCCGGCATCAAAAGGGCTGACTGATTTTGGCCAGATAATGCCTTTATCATCGTGGCTTGCCTCTATAATCGCGCCAACCAGACGCGACACGCCAATCCCGTATGATCCCATATGCAAATCTGTCATCTCGCCATCTGGCCCAGAAACAGACGCGCCCATCGCCGCCGAATATTTCGTGCCAAAATAAAAGATATGCCCCACCTCAATACCGCGCCGCATCATCAAATCTGATGCCGCTACCGGACAGCTTTCGGGATCATGTGTTTCATCTGTTCGGGCATAGAGCTGAGTGAATTGATCCACAACAGGCTGCAGATCATCGCCGTAAGAAATATCGGCAACCATATCTTTTTCCTGCCAGTCCTTATGAAAAAACACCCCGCTTTCACCAGTATCCGCCAGAATAATAAATTCATGGCTTAAATCGCCGCCAATCGGCCCGGTATCGGCCTCCATCGGGATAGCCGTCAGCCCCAGACGAGCGAAGGTTTTCAGATAGGCAACAAACATCTTGTTATAGGCGATGCGGGCATCTTCAGCTGTCAGATCAAAGGAATAGGCATCTTTCATAAAGAATTCACGGCCCCGCATAACGCCAAAACGTGGGCGGACCTCATCGCGGAATTTCCATTGAATGTGATATAGGTTTAGCGGCAACGCCCGATAGCTTTTGATATGCGAGCGGCAAATATCGGTTACCTGCTCTTCATTGGTTGGCCCATATAGCATATCGCGGTCATGCCGATCCTTAATCCGCAACATTTCTAGCCCGTAATCATCATATCTGCCGGATTCCTGCCATAGCTCGGCGGGCTGAATGGTGGGCATTTTAATTTCCAGCGCGCCGCTTTTATTTTGCTCTTCGCGCACTATCTGCTCTATCTTTGACAGCACTTTCAATCCCAACGGCAGCCAGGAATAAATCCCGGCACTGGATTGCTGGATCATCCCTGCACGAAGCATAAGCCGATGCGAGATAATCTGCGCCTCTTTTGGGTTTTCTTTTAAAACTGGCAGAAAATACTGAGACAAACGCATAACAGGAAAGGGCTCCAAAAATCGGGCTGAGTTACGATAAAACACAGCCCATTTATCCAATCAATATATGCCTCGGATATTAGGGCAGAACAGCTGTTAGATGCAAGCATTCGAACGCCCGCAAAACAGATTAATCAGCTGCAAAACCACCTGCTGGTCAGAAGATTTCTGTATTTGCCTGTCTTTTTGTGCTAACCAGAAGCAAAAATAAAAATGCCTCGATAAGCGACCTGCGGGACGCATCGGGACAAGCGCTTAAATCGCTGCGATAAAATTGAGAACTTTATGACAGAATCACATTTCCCTTTTTTGCGGCTGCGGCGAACCAGAAGCGCTGCTTTTGTCCGCGACATGGTGCGCGAGAACAGCTTGACGCCAGCAGATTTTATCTGGCCCCTTTTTGTCTGCGAGGGCACAAATAAACGCGACCCTATCGCCTCTATGCCTGGGGTCAACCGCCATTCAATCGATCAGATTGTTGTGCAGGCTAAACAGGCACACCAGCTAGGCATTCCAGCTATCGCCCTGTTTCCAAAAACACCAGACAGTCTGAAAACCAGCGATGGCGCAGAAGCTGTGAATGACAAAAACCTGGTTTGTGAAGCGGTAAGAGCGGTAAAGGCCGCCTGCCCCGAGATTGGCATTGTCTGTGATGTGGCCCTCGACCCCTACACCGATCATGGCCATGATGGCTTGCTAAGCGAGGCAGGCGAAATCGTAAATGACGCAACAGTTGAGATACTGGTTGAGCAAGCACGCACACTGGCAGATGCCGGATGCGATATTATCGCCCCATCCGATATGATGGATGGCAGGGTAGCGGCTATACGCGATATGCTAGAGACAAGCAATCATCCAAATGTGATGATTATGTCCTATGCCGCGAAATACGCATCTGCTTTTTATGGACCGTTCCGTGATGCGGTCGGTGCAGGGCGCAAATTGGGCGGGGATGGCAAAAAAACCTATCAAATGGATCCCGCCAATAGCGATGAAGCCTTGCGCGAAGTTGCTGCTGATATTGCCGAGGGGGCGGATATGGTAATGGTAAAACCAGGCATGCCCTATCTGGACATTATCGGGCGGGTAACCAGCAGCTATAACATCCCCTGTTTTGCCTATCAGGTATCTGGCGAATATGCGATGCTGAACGCCGCCGCTGAAAAGGGCTGGCTGGACAGAGACGCGGTCATGCAGGAAAGCTTGCTTGCTTTTAAACGGGCTGGCGCGGCGGGTATTTTGACCTATTTCGCCGCAGAGATGGCCGAAAAACTGGCAAAATAGGTTTGGCAGTCTTATCCAGGCTGAGGGGAATCCCCGTGCAAGGATGCTGATTTGGGCATCAATGACAGGAACACAGAAAAACACGTCGCATTCCACATACTTATCATCTGTTATCTGTTCTTTGCTGATAAAGGCTACTGATACAGATTAAGGGGGATTGCTGTGTTTGCGATTAATGCAGAAGACATCTTGTCAGCTCGAACCGCACTTGATGGTCATATTATTCACACCCCCACTTTATTCTCCCCTACCCTGTCTGAACAGCTGGGCTGTTCGTTATATTTCAAGCATGAACAGTTGCAATATACCTCGTCATTTAAGGCACGCGGGGCCTATATGGCCCTTAGCGCATTGGATGAAAAGGACCTGCAGCGCGGGGTAATCACCATGTCGGCTGGCAATCATGCACAGGCCCTGGCCTTTCGGGCGCGTAATATGGGCATAAAAGCCACCATTGTGATGCCAGAACAAACCCCCTTTGCCAAGGTAGAGCGCACGCGTGCCTATGGCGCCGATATTGTTCTGAAGGGGCGCAATCTAAATGAATGCGAGGAAACGGTAAATGCGCTGATAGACGCGCATGGATACAGCCTTATTCATCCCTATGATAATGCTGACGTAGTAGCCGGTCAGGGTACAGCCGGGCTGGAAATGCTGCAGGCGGTTCCAGAACTGGATGCGCTGGTAGTCCCGATTGGCGGCGGCGGGCTGATAGCGGGCATGGCGATAATCGCCAAATCTATCAAACCGGATATCCGCATTATCGGAGTTGAGGCCGAGCTATACCCGTCAATGAGCCAGCAAATAGCCGGTCAGCCAATTCAGTGTGGTGGTGAGACTATTGCCGAGGGAATAGCGGTTAAAAGCCCTGGCAGCCTCACCTTGCCGATCATCAAAGAGCTGGTTGATGATATTATAATTGTCGGAGAAAAACAGCTGGAATGGGCAGTTGGCACGCTAGCAGAGCAACAGCGGGTTATTGCTGAGGGAGCCGGAGCAGCAAGCCTGGCCGCGCTAAAATGCGAAAATGCCTATTTCGCTGGCAAGGCTGTTGGCGGGATTATTTGCGGCGGCAATATTGATATGCGCCTGCTGGGGACGATTTTAAACCGTCAAATGATGTCAGATGGGCGGCTTATTCGATTGCGGATTGGTATTTCAGACGAGCCTGGCATGCTGGGTAAGATTGCCACAGCGATTGCCGATTGCGGCGGAAATATTGTTGAGATATATCATCAGAGAATGTTTTATGATATTCCTGCCAAGCTGGCGAAAATTGATGCGGTTGTGGATACAAGGGGAGATGCACATGCGCATGAAATTATATCAGCCCTGCAAGATAAAAATTTTCAGGTAGATGTGATAGCAGAGCCTTCCTAGCGGCAAATTGTTGCCAGAAAGCCCAGCATATAAAATAAAAACACTAAAAACTTGTAAAAATCGCTTACTTACCGAAAACTAATATTATGGATCAAACCAGCCGTATATTCCCTGTTCTTCCCTTGCGCTTGCGGGTTACGCGCCCGCAGCCCTGTGCCTATTTGCCGGATCAGCAAGAACAGCGCCTGGCCGGAGATATCAGCGCGCGCCCGGAAGAACATGATAGCCTTGCAGAAGTTGGCTTCAGAAGGGTGGAAAACTGGGTATATAAACCGGCCTGCCAACAGTGTCAGGCCTGTCAGCCTATTCGTGTTGTGACTTCTAATTTTGAATTATCGCGCAATCAGAAAAGGGTGATAGCGAAAAATAGCGATTTAACCCGAAGCGTTAATGATGGCACCTTATCGTTGGAACATTATGATGTCTTTCAACGCTATTTAGGGCAACGCCATGAAGATGGGCAAATGGCCAGCATGAGCTTTGATGAATTCTCGGCAATGGTAACCAACAGCCCGATACAAACAAGCCTGAATGAATATCGTGGTCCGGATGGTGCGCTGATTGCTTGTGTCCTGGTGGATATTCAACGCGATGGCCTTAGCGCTGTTTACAGTTTTTTTGATACAGACCCGGATATGCGTTCGCGCTCGCTTGGGACCTTTATGATACTGGATTTGATTGAGGTAACCCGGCAATTAAACCTGCCTTATCTCTATCTGGGATATTATGTCGAGCAGAGCCAGAAAATGGCCTATAAAATGCGCTTTACCCCGTGCCAGCTATTACGGAATGGCAAATGGGAGAGCGTATCTGTCTAATGCCGCTCGGTACTTGTGTAACACATGCCAGCCTAGCTGATTACCGGTGGTTATGATCACTGGGATTTACGATCACCAGATTTTACGATAATTCGGGATTTAGGTAAAACGTGCTGGCCGCGGAAACCCGTTTGGTGGCAGTTTACCTGCCGCCCCGCGCTTGCCCTGCCAGGCCAGCAAATCTGTTTCGGTACGGGTGCGCCCGCCACCCATTTGCCAGGACAGCCCATCTGCCAGATTAAACACTTTAATGTCCGATAGCTCGCCATCCTTATAGCGTTGCAGGATAACCCCTTTACCGCGTTGCATTTCCGGAACTTCATCCAGCCGGAACACCAACAGACGGCGATTTTGTCCAACCACCGCCACATGATCGCCATCTGCCGGACAACAGGCCACCGCCTTTGCCCCGCCAGACACATTCAGAACTTGCTTGCCAGAACGGGTCTGAGCCATTGCAGATTTCATATCGATTACCAATCCATGACCGGTACTGGCCGCCACCAACAAACG
>JBMHCK010000147.1:0-9402 GCA_049889955.1 Puniceispirillaceae bacterium (SeqCode) | reverse complement strand
CATTTGATGCAGGAGTTAATCCCTCACGCCAGATTGGTAGAGGTTGATGGCGCGGGGCATCTTCCGCCGCTTGAAAAGCCGACCAAGACAGTTGTTCATTTGTATGAATGGTTGTGTTCTGAATAGTAGAAATAATTTATCGCGGCCCGTGATCCTCGAACCTATAAACAACTTTTCTCTATAGTGTTTTCTGTGGGTTTTTTATTTTCTTTTTCCAAAATCATCTCCCGTGCGGACTCCGTAGTGTTACAACGTTACAGAAGTGTTGCAGCTGTATCCCTTGTGTGATAAGGGTTGTAACGTTTGTAACGCCATTTTCAGAATTTTTTTTCAAAAACTTTTTTCCTTAGAAAACACTATAGGGGCTATTTTGTTCGGGGAAAGTTATCCATTTTCACCAGCGCATAGCTTATCAACTAGCTGTTGTATGTCATCAGAACGCCAGACAGTTGTGTTAGAGCCTATCTTGATGGGTTGAGGGTATTTGCCCTGCTTAACACCCTCCCACCAAGCTGACTTAGATATAGGGATGATGGGTGCATTAGAGACATCCCCTATAATGTGCTTTAGACGCAATAAGGTTGGTTGTACCGGAGAGTTATCATTCATCTTCTTATCCTTTAACAAGTTGGATGACCGTATTCTCTCCTCCGTAAAGATAATCAGCCCAGTCATTCATAAGCTGACATCTTTTCTCATACAGATTGCCGCGCCTGTATGCTGCTTCAACTGCATTTGATATCTTATGTGCTAAGGCCATCTCAGAGACCTCATTTGCATGATTAGTTGTTTCAGTTGCCCAATCTTTAAAGCTAGAACGCAAGCCATGCGTTGTAGTATTGAGCTTAAATCGCTTCTGAAGGGCGAGACGAAGCGCATTATCGGATAAGGGCTTGCCTGTGTTATGATTAGGGAAGATAAGCTGGCTGTCTGGGTAAAGCTCCTTGGCTTCGTTTAACACTGCCATTGTCCTATCGTTAAGTGGCACAATATGCTCGGAGCCAGACTTCATGCGAGCTGCTGGTATGATCCACTGCCTTTTATCTATCTCTATCTCACCCCAACTAGCTAGAAGCACCTCAGACTGCCGAGAGGCAGTTAAAATTAAATACGTTAAGGCAAGCCTTGTACAGGGCATAAGAGAGCTACCCTCTAGCTGTTCTATCAGAGCAGGAAGCTCTGTGAAGGGCAGGGCTGCGTGATGGCTGTCAATCTGACTTATCTTTGGCAAAGCCATCTGTGCAAGCTCTACGGGATTGTCTCCGTTAAAATAACCCTGCGCCTTTGCCCACTTCATAATCTGGGACAGTCTTTGCCGTATCTTCTTGGCTGTATCATGCTTATCTGACCATATGGGCGCGAGCACTGACAATATGTCAGAAGAGCTAATAGAGCCTATGCTCTTCCCGCCTAGTACTGGCAGAACATGGTTTTCTATCGAGCTTAACCATTGAGCGGCATATTTCTTATTGCGGTAAGTGGGAGCATTAAGTTCATGCACAGCAAGAGCTACTTCTTTAAAGCTCATACTGCCGCCTATGGATATGCGCTTCTCTGCAATTGGGTCACCGCCGGAGCGAGCTAGTCTCTTATTCTTTAAAGCTTGCTCTCTTGCTACTTCTAAACTCACTAAAGCCGCACTTCCAAGCCCAATATCCCTGCGTCTTCCCTGAATCATTAAACGCTGTTCCCAGCGTTTAGCACCGCTTGCATCTACAATCAGATATAGGCCATGGCCGTCACCATATTTGCCTGGCGCGATTGTTTTCTTAACAAACAGAGATGTTAGCTTATGAAGCTTGTGTGAACCCATTCTTGTTCACCCAACATATTACCCCACATTATGAATTAGATTCTACAGGACAGCATTGGATAAGTCAAAGAACATTAAAAGCATAAGTGTGTGAAATATATCTAATAATTAGATATAAACCATAATTAAAGCTAACAAATGTTAAGGGGGTGTGGCGGAGAGGGTGGGATTCGAACCCACGATGGGCTTTCACCCATGCCGGTTTTCAAGACCGGTGCATTCAACCGCTCTGCCACCTCTCCGTCGAAAAAAGGGCTGTAATGCGATTATGCCTGAGTGTGATTAAAATATCCTTAAAGCGCTGTCAACGCTGAAGTTTGCTTTTCTTTAATCGAAGCGATGTTCGGGGCGTTTTTATTCCCCTGTTAGCAAAATAAACTTCACCGTACCTGGCGATTGTCTGTTGCTCTATTGGCATAGCATAGATAGGCTGTTTTCGGGCTATTTAGGTTGATCCTAAATGCCGCATATAATCGCCAAAAAAGGGGGGCGGGCCGGGATGAAATCACAATTTTATTTTTTATCACTTTTCACGCAGAGGCTTAAAACTGCTTTGGGGCGGGGTTTCGCCGCGATACCATCCTTGCGTGCCAGGCCTGTTGCCTTGCTAGCCAGCCTGCTAGCGCTTGCCACCCTTGCCAGTGCGGGGGTGCGGGCCGAGGGCCATCAAAGTTTTGAGAACTGGAAATCAGAGCTGCGGGGTGAGGCGCTGTCCAGGGGGATTTCTGCACAAACATTTGATACCGCTTTTGCTGGGGTAGCCCCCATAGAACGAGTGATAGAGCTGGATCGCAGCCAGCCTGAATTCACTCTGACGCTAGAGACCTATCTGAACAAGGTGGTGTCGGCTACACGGGTGAAAAAAGCGCGTCAAAAGCTGGTTGAACATCGCGCTATTTTGAAAGAAGTTTCTCAGAAATTCGGCGTACAGCCGCGCTTTATTATTGCGTTGTGGGGTATTGAAACAAATTTTGGCCAGCATACAGGCGGGTTTTCGGTTATCGCCGCGCTATCTACGCTGGCCTATGATGGGCGTCGTTCAGCCTATTTTCGCAAAGAGCTGCTGAATGCGCTGCAAATTATCGAAGATGGGCATATTAAATCGGCGGATATGAAAGGGTCCTGGGCTGGTGCGATGGGGCAAAGCCAGTTTATGCCTTCCAGTTTCCTTAGCTATGCCTATGATTATAATGGCGATGGACGCCGCGATATCTGGGGTACCCAGCAGGATGTGTTTGCTTCTATCGCAAATTACCTTGGCTCGGTTGGCTGGCGCGATGATATGACCTGGGGGCGGCAGGTCAGTGTGCCGGATAATGTGGATGGCAAAAAACTGTCTGAGGCAAAAACCCGCAAAAGCATGGAAGAATGGCGCGCGCTGGGGATTAAAAACTCAGATGGCGGGGCGTTGCCAAAACGCAACCTGACCTCGCGCCTGGTGGTGCCGTCACGAAGTGGCGGGCAGGCTTATCTGGCTTATGCAAATTATGACAATATTCTGAAGTGGAATCGTTCTAATTATTTTGCTATTGCGGTTGGGACCTTGGCCGATATGATAAAGCAGTCTGAATAGGAATTAGCAGCTGAAATTGGCCCGAATAAGGGTGAAAAGAAGAGATAAAAAAGTCAGGTTTTTCCCATTGTCAATATGGGCGGGTAAAAGGATTGTTAGGGTGGCGAGAAAGAAATTTATACATGAAAACAGGCTTATCTCGACATTAAAGGCCAGTACCGCCGCATCTATTTTGTTGCTGGTCAGTGCCTGTTCCACGGCTGAATTGGCCATTGATTTGGCAAAGAAACAGAAAAACAAGGAACAGGCTGAAATTAAAACAGCCGATATTGTTGCCCAGCCGCATTATAAGGTTGGTAACCCCTATCAGATTGCTGGTATCTGGTACTATCCGGATAGGGATCTAACCTATGACAAAACCGGTATCGCGTCCTGGTATGGCGATGAATTTGGTGGGCGTCTTACCGCTAATGGCGAGATTTTTGACCCTGCCTTAGTGTCGGCAGCGCATAAAACCCTGCCGATGCCGTCAGTTGTTCGCGTTACCAATCTGGATAATGGAAAATCCCTGGTGGTGCGGGTAAATGATCGTGGCCCCTATGTCAGCGGGCGGATTATTGATATGTCGCGTGAAGGCGCGCGTTTGCTTGGCTTCAAGGATGAGGGAATTGCCCGGGTGCGAGTTAAGCTGTTGGTAGAGCAAAGCCTGCGTCTGGAAGAGCTGGCCCGTAATGGCGAGTTTCCATTGCTGTCTGATGATACGGGCCCCTTGCCAGAAACAACCGCTGCGGGCAAACCTGCTGTTACGCTGTCAGCGCGAACAACACGGGCGAATCCACAAAAGAAAAAATCTGGCGAATCTGCGCTGGATTTGCTGTCCCATTCCAGAAGCGTGAATGTAATAGATACCCAGCCCCTGGCGACCGATATCTGGATTCAAATCGGGGCGTTTCATTCAGAAGATAATGCAAAGAACCTGTTAACGCAGTTTTTGGATCTCAAGAATGGAACGGTATTTGAAACTATCAAAGATGGACGGGTCCTGTATCGGGCACGACTTGGCCCCATTCAAACCGTAGAGCAGGCAGATAGTCTGCTAAAACAGATTTATTCCAGAGGCTTTGAAGGGGCAGATATTGTCGTTGATTAAAGGGTAAAGCGGCTAGGAATTCTGTAAAAACTCAGTATGACATGCATAATTGCCTTTTTCCTGTCGCTTTGTTTTTGTAAAAAGTGAGCTGATGATGGTTGAAAACTTCGTCTAATAGAGCCGTTCATAGGCTAGACGCCGCCATGCAAAATAGTGCAGGTTAAACATAAGAGAAACATATGATGTCCAAAGATTTTATGCCCAAAGATTTTATGCCCAAAGCTTTTATGCCCAAAGTTTTTGTTCTGGAAAAAACTTTTAATTCATTCCGATCAACTGGTGCCAGTGCGGCCGGGCAGGCGATTTTTGGCGCATTTTTATTGCTAGGGCTTGGTTTTTCACCCGCTCAGGCAGAGACCAATATTCCCACAGTAGCTGAATATGTCATGGTCACTGAATTCGAAACTGGCCGTGTTTTGATGGAAAAGGGCAAGGATGTGCCGATGAAGCCGGCATCCATGGCCAAGATTATGACCAGCTATGTGGTGTTCTCGCGAATTAAAGATGCCTCTCTGGCCCTTGAGGACCAAATCATTGTTTCTGAAAAAGCCTGGAAAATGGGCGGTTCTCGTTCCTTTTTAAAGCCTGGTACGCGCTATAGCGTGAAAGAATTGCTTTATGGGGTGATTGTGCAATCTGGCAATGACGCGGCAGTTGCGCTGGCAGAAGGGTTGGCAGGAACCGAAGAAAATTTTGCACAGGAAATGAATTTAACCGCCCAGAAATTAGGCATGAAAAATACGAACTTCACCAATGCTACTGGCTGGCCTGACCTGGATTTAGTTACCACCGCAGAAGATTTAAATATTCTGGCGACCGCCCTTATTCGTGATTTTCCGCCAGATCAATATCCTGATCTCTACCCCATTTTCAAGGTGAAGACCTATACCCTGAATGATATCAAGCAGGGCAATCGTAACCCCTTGCTCTATGGCAAAAGTGCGGCTGAAAATGGCGTAGATGGGCTGAAAACAGGCTATACCGAAGAATCAGGCTATGGGTTAGTGGCATCTGCTGTCAAAAACGGGATGCGGGTGGTTATGGTATTGAACGGAATGCGCTCGAAAAAGGAACGCTCGACAGAATCTGCGCGGCTGATGGAATTCATCATGCGCGAATATAAGAATTACGAATTCTTTGCCAGTGGCGATAAGGTTGATGAGGCCGATATTTGGCTGGGACAGACCGCGAAAATAGGCTTAGTGGCTGAAAAAGAGGTTAGCCGCGTGCTGTCTCGTGCAGAACGGCTAAAGACTGAAATAGGGGTGAGCTGGGTAAATCCTGTATCTGCGCCTATCACCAGAGGCCAGAAAATTGGCGAGGTGTCGGTACGTGTGGATGGCAAGACCGTGGATACGATTGCGCTGTTAGCGGATCGTGATGTTGAACAGCTGGGCATGTTTGACCGGTTAGGGGCGGCGTTAAGCTATCTGATTTTAGGGGCGTCTAACTTGCCAGACAGCCAGCAACAATAGTCTTAGTGTGACAATGTCTGGACTTTTTATTACATTCGAAGGCGGTGAGGGGTCTGGAAAATCAACCCAGATAAAGTTGCTGGATGAATGGTTTTCAGCACGCTATCCGGGGCGGGAAATCCTGAAGACCAGAGAGCCGGGCGGCACGCCTGAGGCGGAACATATCCGAAATATACTGGTGACCGGTGCGGCTGAAAAATTATCGGTTCAGGCAGAGGCATTGCTGATGATTGCCTCGCGCACAGAACATGTACAAAAAGTCATTGTCCCGGCCTTGCAACGCGATGCTATTGTGCTGTGTGATCGGTTTTCAGATTCAACCCTGGTATATCAGGGGTTGGCGCATGATTTACCAATTGAGCAGCTGATTGCTATTCATGAATTCGGATTTGGGGATCTGCAGCCGGATTTAACTTTTTTGATGGATGTTCCTGCTGAATTGGGTTTGCGGCGGGCAGGGCAGCGCCAACATGAACATAAAGGCCAGCCCATCGGCGCTGAAAGTCGCTTTGAAGAAAAGGGTATTGATTTTCATCAAAAGGTGCGCGCAGGCTTTCTGGCTTTGGCAGATAAATATCGGGATAGAATAATAACGATTGATGCCAGCCAGAGCGCCCAGCATTCAGATGAGCAGGTAAAAAAACATCTTATCAATAGATTAAATGATGATCTTTAATTTTTTTAACAGGGTCAATACTGAGGGGGCCTATGCCAGCATCTGCTGAAATCCATGTCAGTGACGCACCGCTGCCTTTGTTCGGTCATGCTGATATTCTGGACAGGATGCACGCCGGGCTCCAGCAAAACAGATTGCATCATGGCTGGATTCTTGCCGGCGATGAGGGGATCGGTAAATTCCGATTAGCCCAGCAAATCGCGGCCTGGATATTATCTGTTTCCGATGACAGTTCAGCTGGTCTGTTTGATGGTGAAGCCCCGGCATCGCTGCATCCATCTGCTGTGCCTGTGGATGGGGAAGAGGCGCGGCTTGTCTTTGGTAACGCCCATCCTGATTTGCTGATTATTCAGCCAGAAGAAGATGAGAAAAACAAATCAGGGCTGATTAAAACAGAGCAAATCCGAAAATTGCCAGCCTTTTTTGCCCATCATTCTGCACGTTCAAAATGGCGGGTTGCGATTATAGATAATCTGGATGTGGTTAACCGGGCAGGCATGAATGCGATGCTAAAAACCCTGGAAGAGCCGCCATCCAATTGCCTGTTATTATTGATTTCTTCGCAAATGGGCGGGATTCTGCCTACCATAAGGTCGCGCTGTATTACCGCCAATTTATCGCCTATTTCAGCTACGGAAACAGGCGCAGTTCTGAACAAATTATGGCCAGATGCGGATACAGATCAGCTGGAAATTCTGGCCGCACTAGGCAAGGGGTCGCCGGGCCGCGCCTTGCAGCTGGCAGAAGCTGGCGTGCTGGATTTATTTCAGGCAAGCTGCAGCCTGTTACTGGATGCTAAATCAAAGCCAGCAGATTTGATCAATCTGACTGAGAAATGGGCCGGGGGCGGGGTACGTAATCGCCCGGTTCGGCGGGCGGCAAGCTATCTGTTTCCAGAATTATTATTGCTGGCCAGCCTGTACCGGATAGGGGGAGCCGCAGCAGACCAAAACCCGTTGGCGCGTATTGATTTTATTGAACAGACGGCCCGGGCATTAGCTAGCCGCCTGAGCGCAGACCAGCTGGCGTGCCAGTATCAGGAATTCATCCGAGCCTATCAGATGAATGAGCGTCTATATCTTGATTTTGCGCCAATCATGGTAAAGTTTTTTTTCGATTTACATAGCCAAAGCGGGAACAGATAAGGTATGAACATGGCAGGTTTTCGTGCTTTTTGTGCGTCTTTCCCGCTATTTTAACGAATTTCGAAATCCAGAATGACCATGACAACGCCTTATTACATTACGACCCCGATTTACTATGTGAATGACAAGCCGCATATTGGCCATGCCTATACCACGCTGGCCTGTGATATGCTGGCCCGGTTCAAGCGGCTGGATGGCTATGATGTTATGTTCCTGACCGGAACAGACGAGCATGGCCAAAAAGTTCAGGAAGCCGCAGGTAAGGCCGGGGTGGACCCGCATGCCTTTACCGATAGTGTGTCCCAGAATTTCCGTGATTTGTTAGGGGTAATGAATTTCTCTAATGATCAGTTTATTCGGACCACTGAAGACCGGCATTATGCCTCGTCCCAAAGCCTGTGGTCACGCCTGAAAGAACGTGGTCATATCCGACTGGATAAATATGCAGGCTGGTATTCGGTACGCGACGAAGCCTTTTTCACGGAAACTGAATTGGTGGATGGCAAAGCGCCAACTGGCGCCCCGGTGGAATGGGTGGAAGAGCCATCCTATTTCTTTGACCTGTCCCAATGGCAACAACCGTTACTGGATTTCTATGAAAGTAATCCGGACTTCATTGCCCCTGAAGGGCGCAAAAAAGAGGTTATCAGCTTTGTTTCCGGCGGATTGAAAGATTTGTCTGTCAGCCGCACCACCTTTAATTGGGGCGTGCCGGTACCAGAGGATGACGCGCATGTCATGTATGTCTGGCTGGATGCGCTGACAAATTATTTAACGGCTCTGAATTGGCATGAGGATGGCGAGGATTTTGCCAAATTCTGGCCAGCAGATTTGCATATGGTTGGAAAAGATATTTTGCGCTTTCATGCGGTATATTGGCCAGCCTTTTTGATGGCAGCCGATCTGCCCTTGCCCAAGCGGGTATTTGCCCATGGCTGGTGGACGAATGAAGGCGAGAAAATATCAAAATCGCTAGGCAATGTTATCGACCCGCTGCAATTGGTTGAGGATTATGGGCTTGATCAAACCCGGTATTTTTTGATGCGTGAAGTGCCTTTTGGCCGCGATGGGGATTTTGTACGTGAACAAATGATCCAGCGTATCAACAGCGATCTGGCTAATGACATAGGCAATTTGGCGCAGCGTACACTTTCGCTTGTATTTAAAAATCTGGATGGCCAGCTACCGGCATTTCCTGCCAAGCTGCAGCCAGAAGATACCGAGCTGATAGAAGCAGCCGATAATTTGCTGGTAGCGGTGCGCGCGGAAATGGATAAACAAGCCTTCCATGAGGCGCTACGCCTGGTCTGGGAAGTGATTGCCAAAGCTAATCGTTATATTGACCAGGCTGCCCCTTGGGCGCAGAAAAAGACCGATCCAGCCCGTATGGCAGATGTGCTGGCGATATTGGTAGAAACATTGCGGCAGGTAACTATCCTTATTCAGCCGGTTATGCCCGAATCCGCCGGACAGCTGTTAGACCAGTTGATGGTAGAAGAGGGGGAGGCACGCTGTTTTTCTGCGATAGGCGGGGCAGGGCGGCTGGAATCTCGGCAAATGGCAGGCAAACCGACAGGTGTGTTCCCGCGTTATATAGAGGAAAGCGGAGAGGATGCATGAGCGCGCCTCT
>JBMHCK010000146.1:0-29173 GCA_049889955.1 Puniceispirillaceae bacterium (SeqCode) | reverse complement strand
CTGCCTCACCATAATGGATTTTTCGGGCTTCTTCAGCAAACCCGTCACCGACATCTGTAAATTCAGTTTCAATTGTTTTGCGCAGCTGTTGTATGGCCTGGCGAAACGCTGCTTGCTGTGCCATCACCGCCGCACCCCCTGGCTTTACAGCAGCAGGGGCAGAAGCTGGCGAAGCCGGCGGCACGTCAACAGGGTTAGAAACAGGACCTGAAATAGAATTGGCCCCATCCCCGGTTTTCCTATCGGAAGTTTCAGCAGCTTCTTTATCGATACGGGACTTATCAATACGCGCTTGTGTCTTTGGCGTTGAAAGATTGGGTGCAGAAAGCTGTTTTTGTACCTGCAGACTGCCACAATAGGGGCAATCTATCAGACCGTTTGCGGCTTGGGCGCGCACCGCCTCCGCATCAGAGAACCAGCCTTCAAATTCGTGCCTGTTTTCACACATAAGCGCAAATTTCTTCATTGTCGCTTTTAGCCCTGTTTGCTCAATAATCTGCATAACTCAAAAACAGCAAAAACTGCCGCTCGAATTATAATCTGAATTATACCTTAAATTATAATTTTCCCTGAAATTATAACTTTCCGTGGCAATGTTTATATTTACGCCCTGAACCACATGGGCAAGGTGCATTACGTGGCACTTTGCCATCTGCTGACGCGGCTGGGGCGGCTTGTGGCTGGCTTGCCTGTTCGGTTGCAGCTGCCTCCGCCGGCGGGGCTACTTCAACATGCGAGAGTGCGAGCGTTACCGTGCGGCGCATCGATCCCAGCATCCCTTCAAACATGGCAAAGGCTTCTCGCTTATATTCATTAAGCGGGTCTTTTTGGGCATAGGCGCGCAGATTAATGCCCTGACGCAATTGTTCCAGCTGCAACAGATGTTCTTTCCATTGCTGATCCAGAACCTGTAACAGCAGGGATTTTTCTGCCATCCGCATCAATTCCGGGCCAAAACGCACAGCCTTTTCCGCCATATAGCTATCTGACTGGTTTTGCAACCGCTCGGTAATCTCTTCATCAGCGATACCATCTTCCGCAACCCATTCTGCGGCAGGTACTTCCAGCCCTAAAACCTGTTGCGAGGCAAATTGCAGCTGTTCGGCATCCCATTGTTCAGCAAAACTGCCCGCCGGAATGGTGTCCGAGACAATCTGGTCAATAGTATCATAGCGCATTTCCCGGACCGTATCGCTGACATCTGCGGTTTGCATAATCTCGCGCCGCTGGGCAAACACCACCTGACGCTGATCATTCATCACATCATCATATTTCAGCAATTGTTTCCGAATTTCAAAATTATGCGCTTCGACTTTGGACTGGGCTTTCTCAACAGCCTTGTTAATCCAGGGATGGGTAATCGCCTCGCCTTCTTCCAGCCCCAGCTTTTGCAGCATGCCATCCAGCCTCTCAGAGCCGAAAATACGCATCAAATCATCTTCCAGAGACAAAAAGAATTTAGACGCCCCTGGGTCACCCTGACGACCAGTTCGCCCGCGTAGCTGGTTATCGATACGCCGGCTTTCATGCCGTTCGGTACCCATCACATAAAGCCCGCCTGCCGTCAGTGCTTTTTCTTTCAGCTTTTCAATTTCAGCCGCTATTTTGGCAGCTTTTTTCTCGTCAATCTGGCCATTGGCATCGGTCGCTTCATCTGCCACCCGCATATCATAATTGCCGCCTAGCTGAATATCGGTGCCGCGGCCAGCCATGTTGGTGGCGATAGTAACGGCCCCTGGCGCCCCGGCCAGCGCAATGATTTTTGCCTCTTCTTCGTGAAAGCGAGCATTCAGCACCTGATGCGGTATTTTGCGTGCGGTCAGTGTTTTAGACAGCAATTCTGATTTTTCGATACTGACGGTGCCAACCAATACAGGCTGGCCCTGTTTCTGGCAGGTCTCTATCTGGGTAATCACCGCATCATCGCGTTCTTTGGAGGTGCGATAAACCTCATCATCTGAATCAATTCTGGAAATTGGCCGGTTGGTGGGGATGGCGGTGACTTCCAGCTTGTAAATTTCAGAGAATTCGCCCGCTTCGGTTAGGGCTGTTCCTGTCATCCCGGCAAGCTTGTCATAGAGGCGGAAATAATTTTGATAGGTTACCGAGGCTAATGTCTGGTTTTCGGCCTGAATTTCGACCTTTTCCTTGGCCTCAATTGCCTGATGCAACCCATCTGAATAGCGCCGACCATCCATCGCGCGGCCAGTAAATTCATCAATGATGGTGACCTGACCCTGGCGAACCATATAATGGGTATCTCGCTGGAATAATTTATGCGCGCGCAACGCCTGTGTCATATGATGCAGCAAGCTGACATTTGCAATATCATACAAGCTGCCCTCTGACATCAATCCAGCTGCCATCAATAGCTGTTCTGCATGCTGAATACCTGTTTCGGTAAAGGTAACAGAACGGGTCTTTTCATCCATTTCATAATCAGCTTCAACCAGCGCGCCTACCTGTCCGTCGACCGCGGTATAGAGCTCAACCGAGGTTTCTGCCGGACCAGAGATAATTAGCGGCGTTCTGGCCTCGTCAATCAGGATAGAATCCACCTCGTCAACAATTGCGAAATGATGATCGCGCTGAACCATATCTTCTAGCGAGAATTTCAGATTGTCGCGAAGATAATCAAAGCCAAATTCATTGTTCGTGCCATAGGTCACATCACATTGATAGGCGCGGCGACGCGCATCATCATCCAGGCCAGAAACGATACAGCCCACACTAAGCCCCAGAAATTCATAAACCTGCCCCATCCAGCCCGCATCCCGGCTTGCCAGATAATCATTAACGGTAACTACGTGTACACCTCTGCCGGACAGCGCGTTCAAATAAACCGCCAGCGTGGCAACCAATGTTTTACCTTCACCGGTTTTCATTTCCGCAATGCCGCCCTGATGCAGCACTAGACCGCCCATCAGCTGGACATCAAAATGGCGCTGACCCAGCGTCCGGCGTGCCGCCTCTCTGACAGTGGCGAATGCTTCATCCAGGATTTTATCTTCGGTTTCCCCGGCCTTCAGCCGTTCACGAAATGTCTCGGTCATGCCGGTCAGGGCATCATCACTCAAGGCAGCAAATTTTGTTTCAAGCCCGTTAACACGCGCAATTTGTGTTTCGAGCCTCTTAATCTCGCGGCTATTTGAATCCCCAAACAAGCTTTTGGCTAATCCTGAAAACATCTTCTTCCTTCCCTTGCTCCTAACGGGTTAAGAGCACCGCTGATTATGTCAGCGTTCTATCCTGCGCGAGCCTGTAAAAAACCTTTTCATTGCAGATAGGCATTCACCCTGCCTTTGTCAAATAAAAGCAAGGCTAGTGAAGCAAAAGCCAGCAGGTGAAGAAAGAAAATAATCAGCCAATCTCTCCACAGTTCGAAAAAATCTGAAATCTATTGCCTGGCTGTGTAAAAACCAGCTAGCTGTTATTGCTGTCACATGCGTTGATATGCTAGCAACGTAAAAGAAGGTAAGGGGCAAAGCGCGACTTTTACCGCTGTCTGGATATAGGCACGAAAAGCACCGATCTTATCGCCTGGAAATAAGAGGATTTGACATGAAATTTGTATCTTTAACGTCTATCGCTAAAACGTGCCTGCCGGTTCTGTTAATCGCAGCGGGTCTGGCCCTGACCAGCCCAATGCCAAACGCTGTGGCACAGGAAAAAATACTTGTCGCAACCCTGAATGGTGAGGCGATTTATCTTGATGAAGTGATGCGCCTTGTCGAAAAATTACCTGATGAAATTCGCCAGCAACCGCTGGAAACCTATTTTGACCGATTAATTGACGATATTGTTGACTCGCGTCTGGCCGCCGCCGCTGGCAATGAAGCCGGACTGACAAATGATGAAGATATTATTGTGCAGATGAGCATTGCCGCCCAAAGAGTGCTGGCAGAAGCCTGGATAAATAGTGAATTACGCAAATCTGTCAGCGATGAAGCTATCCAGCAAGCCTATGATATTTTTGTGGCTGACGAGCAATCTCGCCGTGAAGTGAAAGCCCGGCATATTCTGGTCAATGAAAAGGCCGAAGCCGAGGCGGTAATTGCCGAACTTAAAGGCGGGGCAGATTTTGCCGAGCTGGCAAAGACAAAATCCACAGGTCCAAGCGGGCCAAATGGCGGTGATTTGGGCTATTTCCCGCGCGGGGCAATGGTGCCTGCCTTTGAAGTGGCCGCCTTTGCCCTAGAGGCTGGCAGCTTTACAGAAGAACCGGTGCAAACACAATTTGGCTGGCACATCATTCTGGTTGAGGATAAGCGGATATCAGAAGCGCCAACAATTGAAGAGCTGGCCCCGCAATTACGGCAAAATTTAATCTCGCAAAATCTGGGACGCCTGCTAGATGGGCTGCGGGTAGATGCCAAGCTGGAACGCCGCTCCTTTGCCGATATCCGGCTGGAAGCACAGGCCGCCTCGACCAGATAGGCCGCGCCTGCCTGGATAACCAGTTGCGCTTTTTTCACTAAGGAGTGTCTTTATGACTGACATCTCGCCACTTGCCCCTGCCAGCTTTCCTGATCTGCCAGAAATCTCTGGCCTGAGGGTTGGCACGGCGGCAACTGGTATGAAATATCAGAACCGTGATGATCTGATGCTGCTGGTTGCTGATGAGGGCTGTGTTTTTGCGGGTACCTTTACAACCAGCCAGACCGCTTCTGCACCGGTACATTTATCGCGTGCTGGTATCAAAAGTGGCAGCGCCCGCGCGGTTATCACCAATGCTGGCAATGCTAATGCCTTTACTGGCATCCGCGGAAATGAGGCTATCACCGCCTATAGAGACGTGTTTGCCAGCGCGTTGAATATCGCACCAGAAAGCCTGCTAATTGCCTCTACCGGAGTGATAGGTGAGGTGCTTGAGGCAGACTTTATCCTGAATATGAAGGATAAAATTATTGGAAATCTGGGCCGCAATAGCTGGCAGGATGCCGCACAGGCTATTCGTACCACAGATACTTTTGCCAAAGGCGCAACCACTATGGTCACGCTTGATGGACAGGCGGTTACGATAAATGGGATTGCCAAAGGTTCTGGCATGATTGCCCCGGATATGGCGACCATGCTGGCCTATATCGGCACCGATGCAGCGATCACACAAGAATGTCTGCAACAGCTGTTGGCCCGTGCCACGGATAAGAGCTTTAATGCGATTACCGTTGATAGTGATACCTCTACTTCTGACAGTGTTTATCTGGTGGCAACGGGCCAGGCCAAACATAGCGAGATAAGCGACCCCGATAGCCCTATTGCTGCTGATTTTTATGCTGGCTTGCTAGCGGTAATGCGCGATCTGGCCCAGCAGATTGTGCGCGATGGTGAAGGGGCCAGCAAAATTGTCACCATCCAGGTTACCGGCGCAAAAACCGACAAGGATGCAAAGAAAATTGCACTGGCTGTTGGTAACTCACCGCTGGTTAAAACCGCTATCGCTGGTGAGGATGCAAATTGGGGCCGTATTGTGATGGCGGTCGGAAAATCTGGGGCGTCAGCTGATCGCGATAAATTGCAGATAAAGATAGGCGGTGTTCTGGTTGCTGAAAATGGCGCAGCGGCACCGGACTATGATGAAACACCTGTCGCCCGGCATATGCAGGCACAGGAAATCGATATCCAGATTGATATCGGCCTTGGACGCGGCAATGCAACTATCTGGACATGCGATCTGACGCATGGCTATATCACCATTAACGGTGATTATAGAAGCTAGGCTAGAGATGTTCTGTGGTGATATCTGAAAAACCAACGCTTATTGTTCCGGCCATTGCTTTGGTTGACACAGATAGCCGTATTCTGCTGGCCCAGCGCCCGGAGGGGAAAAGCTTTGCTGGCTATTGGGAATTTCCAGGCGGCAAAATAGAAACAGGGGAAACCCCTGAAGCCGCGCTGATAAGAGAAATCAGAGAAGAGCTGGGGGTGGAGACACAAGATAGCTGCCTTGCCCCTGTTAGCTTTGCTTCCCACACTTATGATGATTTTCATCTGATATTATTATTATATGTCTGTCGGCGCTGGCAAAACACGCCACAGGCTCTGGAAGGGGGCGCTCTGGAATGGGTGCGCCCACAACGGCTGCGCGATTATCAAATGCCGCCTGCCAATCTCGAATTCATTGCAGTACTACAGGATTTACTGGGCGTCTAGACTGTCAAAGGCGTCGGTAAAAGACGTGGTGGCACTGCCCCGTGCAAGGGGGCGTGGCTGGCTTTTATCCGGTGCCCAACCGGTCAGGGTAATCAGTTCTATGCTGGCTTTTATCTGCCCCTCATCGGTGCTAAAGCGTTGCTGATATATTTGTGCCGCCCGCATAAAAATTTGTCTGCGGGTGAAATGCGGCAACCGCCCACACAAAGCATTCTGCCCGCCCATACCGCGAATATCGGCCATTAATTTGAACATATCTGGATAGGTGATGGTCAATAATTCTGCATCAGCGACAGGCAGCGCAAATCCGGCACGCTGCAGCAGCCCGCCCATATCGCGAATATCGGCCATTGGCATACAGCGCGGGCTGACCCCACCCGAAACCTCGCTCTCGGCTTCACTCAAACAGGCGCGCAATTCGGTTAGGCTGCGCCCCCCCAGCAGATTAATGCACATCAGACCATCCGGACGCAGGGCCAGCCGCATTTGTGCAAGCAAGCCCGGCAAATCATTCATCCAATGCAAATAACAGGCAGATAAAATCAAATCACAGCTTTGCGGCCCTACTGGCAAATGCTCGCCACTGGATAAAACAGCCCTATGGCTATTTGCCGTATTTTGCGGGGCAAGGGCAGCTGCCAATTTTATAAATTCAGCACTATGATCGGCCTGGATCAGGTGATAGGGCTCTGCCTGCACCAGCATTTTATCAAGCGCATCTGCCACCTGGCCTGTATGACAGCCATAATCCAGAATATCGACAAAGCTGCGACGGACGATATGGATGCGCTCGGCCAGACGCTCGGTTGCCAATTGTTTTAAAAATGCAAATTCGGCAAAGCCAGCCGCCGCTTTATTGCGCTGTTCTATCCAGCGATCATGGTTAAAAATCTTTGGCGGCTGATCTGACATCATTATCCTTTAAATAAAAAAACCTGCTGGGAATTTTGGTAATTTTTAAATCGCTTAACGTTTATTTTACCTAACCAGATATAGAATGATGTGCAGGAGAATACAAATGCCCGCCGCATTCTATACCAAATGGCCAGCGTATCTGCGCGGTCTCTTCAGCTTTGTTCTGCCGCAGAACTGCCCGCTTTGCCAATCCTTTGTCACCTCTACAGGGCTGTGTTCTGATTGCTGGCATGGATTGCGCCCGATTGCCGCACCTAGCTGTGCGGCCTGTGGGCGTCCACTTGCCTACGCGCTATTGCATAGCCTATGCGCCTCATGCCTGGTCAAACCCTTTAAGGCGAGCAAGATACGTTCTGGCTATTGCTATGATGATGGTTCCCGAAAACTTATCCTGCCCTTTAAGCATGCAGACAGGCTGGATATCGCCCCTGTCATGGCAGTAATGATAGCGGCCCCATTTGATGTGCTGGCCGAAACTGCAGATTTAGTGATACCCGTACCCTTGCACCCAGCTCGTTATCTAAAACGCCGGTATAATCAATCTGCTGAACTGGCGCGTTGGCTTTGCCTGAACGGTCCAGCAGGGATGGAATTTGCACCGCATTTTCTGGTGCGGGTCAAGGCGACACCCTCTATGGCCGGGCTTTCAAAATCTCGGCGCGAGCAGAATGTGCGCCGCGCGTTTCAGCTTGCAAATCCCGCTGCCAAAAAGATATTGGCAGGAAAAAATATTCTGCTGATTGATGATGTGATGACAACCGGGGCCACCTTGAATAGCTGTACACAAACCTTGCTAGAGGCGGGTGCAAAATCTGTATCGGCTCTGGTGTTTGCGCGGGTGGTATAGGGCAACAGAAACCATCGCCTCCTCTTGTAATCTGTTTATCTGCGGTCCATATCAACTTAACAGACCCCCTTGCCAAAAAGGCTCGTACGCTATGACCGCCCCGCAGATTGATATTTATACAGACATGTTATGCAGCTATTGTGCATTGGCAAAACGGCTATTGAAATCCAAACAGGTCGATTTCAAGGAAATTGAGGTCAGCAGTGATGCAACTTTGCGTGCAGAAATGCAATCCCGCGCCAATGGCCAGCGCACCGTACCCCAAATTTTTATTGATGATTTGCATATTGGCGGGTATGACGATCTGTATTTACTAGACAAAAAAGGCCTGCTCGACCCGCTATTGACAAGGCGTT
This sequence comes from Puniceispirillaceae bacterium (SeqCode), assembly GCA_049889955.1. Lineage (GTDB taxonomy): Bacteria > Pseudomonadota > Alphaproteobacteria > Puniceispirillales > Puniceispirillaceae > JADHLI01. Next base: position 20,902 of record JBMHCK010000146.1, on the reverse strand, counting down.
CAGAATAATCTGCCTGCTTCAAGGGAGAGGTTATGTCACCAGCTATCCGACCATTTAAAGCCGCTGTCCTGCAATATACCGCCAGAGGCACACAACAGGCCACCTTGCCAATTATAGAAGCCCTGATCAGCGGGGCTGCATCTGCGGGGGCGCAGATAATCTGCTTGCCGGAATGTGCAAATTTTCTGGCGGCAAATAAAACCGCCCTGAAAGAACAGGTCGAGGACGAGGCAAATAGCCCGACACTTAATCTGCTATCGGCGCTGGCTAAAAAACACAGGATTATCCTTTCTGCGGGATCGCTGATGATGGCGAACACTGCCTCTTTAGAAACAGATACCCGCGTGGCTAATCGCAGTTTTCTGATCAATGAGGATGGGGCGATTATTGCCCGCTATGATAAAATTCATATGTTTGATGCCGATGTCGGAGATGGCAAGAGCTACCGCGAATCTGATCATTTTCGCCCAGGCCAGCAGATGGTTGACGCCCAGACAAGCAAGGGCCATTTCGGGCTGTCTATCTGTTATGATGTGCGCTTTGCGGATCTCTATCGGAAATTGGCACTAAATGGGGCTGAGATACTCACTATTCCTGCAGCCTTTACCCGCCCTTCCGGTACAGCGCATTGGCATGTTCTGCAACGGGCGCGAGCCATAGAAACCGGGTGTTTTGTTCTGGCTTCTGCACAAATTGGCACCCATGATGATGGCCGCCAGACCTATGGTCATAGCCTGATTATCAATCCATGGGGAGAGGTGCTGGCAGATGCAGGAACGCTGGAAGAAGGCTTTGTGATAGCCGACATTGATCTAGCCGAAGTAGCCGCCGCACGGGCCAGAATTCGTAATCTGCAACATGCGCCAGACTATAGCTAAATCAGCGATTTATTGCCCATATTCAGATATTTTTCCTGCCGATCTTTTTTCAGCGCTTCTGTGCTTAACGCGGACAGGGTTTGCAACTGGCTGTCTATCGCATCTGCCAGATTCTTTAACGCCGCATCAATATCACGGTGCGCGCCGCCGACAGGTTCTTCAACAATCTGGTCGATAACGCCCAGCTCATGCATATCCTGTGCAGTTAGGCGAAGCGCTTCTGCGGCGGTTTGGGCCTTGTCTGCACTGCGCCACAAAATAGAGGCGCATCCTTCTGGCGAGATTACCGAATAGACGGCATGTTCAAACATCACCACCCGATTACCTGTGGCAAGGGCTATGGCGCCGCCGGACCCCCCTTCGCCTACAATCGCTGAAATCAAAGGGGTATTTAGCCCCAGACAAGATTGAATAGCCCGTGCGATCGCTTCGGCCTGACCGCGCTCTTCTGCGCCGCGTCCAGGATAGGCCCCTGCTGTATCTACAAAGCTGATAACCGGCAGATTAAATTGATTGGCTAGGGCCATCAACCGAATAGCTTTACGATACCCTTCTGGGCGGACCATACCAAAATTACGTTTGACCCGCTGTTCGGTTGTGCTGCCTTTCTCGGTTCCCAATACAATGACTGGCCGACCACGAAAACGCGCCATACCGCCAATAATTGCATAATCTTCGGCATAGGCGCGATCCCCTGAAAGGGCGATAAATTCATCAAAAATTGTTTCGATAATTTGAACCATTTTTGGACGTTCAGGATGGCGAGCAACCTGAACTTTTTCCCACGGGCCAAGCTTTTTATAGGTTTGGGCTAGCTCTTTATCAATGCGGGACTGTAATTTGCCAATCTCTTCGGCGATATTCATGCCAGAATCACCGCCTAAATGACGCAATTCCTTAATTTTACCTTCGAGAGCAGCAATTGGCTTTTCAAAATCCAAAAAGTGATTCATTCACATAAACCGTCAAAATAATGAAAAAAGATTGGCCCCAATCTGCATGGCCATTTCTTTTCTTTTACTCGGTTTTTGTGTTTTTCGCAAGCGGATGCGCGGTACCGACCAGACCTTGCAAACGGTCAGGACGAGTGCGGGTATAAATTTGCGTAGTCGCAATATCAGCATGGCCCAATAAGGCTTGAAGCGTGCGCAAATCTGCCCCTCTATTTAGCATATGGGTTGCAAAGGAATGCCGCAGAACATGCGGGCTTACACGCTGGCTATCAATATCTGCCAGCGCGGCAATTTTTTTCAGCAACACGCTAAAGGACTGGCGCGTCATCTCTTTTTTATCGCCGGCAAATAGCTGATCAGAATGGGTCACCGGGCCGTCCCTGTCGCGAAGAGCCAGCCAATCCATAGCGAGCTTTAGTGCAAAATCTGTGATCGGAACTACCCTTTCCTTGCCGCCCTTGCCCGTGATCAGTAACGCAGATTTTTGCGGCGATATATCCTGTATTTTTAATGCCAATAGCTCGGAGATACGCAAGCCCCCTGCATATAACAGCTCCAGGGCTGCGGCCATACGCATATCATCTGGCTCTGGCAAGCGCTGGGCGGCGGCCAGCAACCGGGTTATTTCTTCCTCACCCAAACTTTTTGGCAGGCTGGCTGGCAATTTTGGACTATCCAGAAATTGCACCGGATTATCGCGGCGATAGCCATCTGCGACCATCCAGCTCATAAATTGTCGCAGCGCACTCAGGCGGCGGGCACGTGTACGGGCAGCCAGCCCTTCTTTTTCCCACCCGCCTAGCAACGCCCTCAACCCATCTGCATCTACCTCTGTGAATGAGGCTGTCAGTTCGCGGGCGCTATGCATAAGGTCTGTTTCATAGGCAAGCAGCGTATTTGCCGCTGCGGCTTTTTCAGCGGCCTGTGCCTGAAGAAAACGATTAATCAGGCGGGTCTGGCTACTTGCCATATCTGCCATCTTCCAGCCATCCTTTTCAGATTAAACAGCAAGGTTACAGGCGCAAAATTTACGACTGGAAATCCGCCATATAATTAAGCCGCAACAGATGGGCTTTGACAAAATCCAGAGCGAATTGATCTGCCACCTTTTGCAAGCCAACTAGCTGCAAGCTTTCAATAATCTTTGCCCCATCCAGCGGGTCTATCCAGCCCAGCGCGACCGGCTGTACCAGCATGGATGCCAGCAAGGCTGTCTCGGCAATATTACCAGATGCGGCCAATTGCTCCAGCGCAAAAAGATGCTGTGCTGAGAGGCGGTGATAATTCAGGCTGGTTGATACAGGCAGGTGGCTACCAGCTTCTGCATTTTTGAAAATAGCTGTCCAATCCTGGTTCGGGCCTTGCGAGGCTTGAGCCTTCAAAACCGGCAATAGCGGCCAAGCCTGGGCGGCCTGTAGCGCATCTGCCTGCCAGCCATTCCCTTTGACAGCATCCAGAACCTCTTGCAGGTTAGCAGCAAAATCTGCAGCACCGCCCAGCGCCTCTGGCAAGCTATCTGGCAAACCATCTGCCAAGTTATTTGCCAAGTTTTTTGGCGGCGTAGCAAGGGTTAGGAGCAACGCAAAATCTCTTTGCAGCTCTGTGCTTAAAACCGGCATATCATCGCCAGCTTCCAGCCTTTGGCGAATAAGACTGGCATACAGATCCAGCAATAATTCCGGACGCCCGGAGCGCATTTCTGTTTCGAAAGCGCGCTGGATCAGCATATCTGTATCCGCTTCCGAGCGAAGCGCTAGCCCCACCCATAAAGACGCGCTGGCCAACGGGTCATGACGGGCATCTGTACGCCCTTGTGCATCCAGACCATCCAGCGTTGCAAGGGCGGCTTCTGCTGGCATTGGGGCTTCTAGCAAAGCTCGCCAGATTTGTTCAGTAGGCTCGCGCCCCTGCAAACCGCGCTCTAGCATCATAAAGCTGGTTTTCAGCGCCGCGTCGGCAGCCAGATACCGAAAATTGGAAGTTGCCTGTATCATTGAAAACGGCACCTGCTCGAAAGCCGCCAATGAAATTTGTTCATGCGCAGCATCCATCAATACCAGGTCAACACTATCCAGCGTGGTCAGATCCAGAGATAAGGCTTGCGCGCTGCCAAGAAGCTTGTCCACCAGTTGAAAGAAATTTACATCTTCACCGCCGCTTGCCTTTAGGATATCCGCAGCAAAGCGCGCTTTATTTTTATCGCCTGCCAGCAACGCACAAATAATCCGCGATTGATGCCAGAAATCATCCAGGCTGGTCTGGGCATTACGCTCGGCATCCCGGCAAGCGGCCTCGTCTGCCTGGCGAATAAGGTCATATTCAACCTGCCAGCGTTTCCATTCTGCCCATCTTTCTGCTTCTGGCAGCATACGCACAATCTCTGATAGCGCATCTGATTGCCCGGCCGCCGCCAACCAATTCAGTCTGGCAGAAACCAATTCTTCTGCAACAGGCCCTGCCCCTTTTGGCGGTACCGCAGCAATTGACATTATCTCGAAAACCAGCTGGCTCAGGATAGGCGCACTGCCCATCGCCGGTACATTACGAAGCAAATAGAGCGCATTTTCCGCATCTGAGTCAGACCAGATGAGTGCATTTAAATCTGTAGACAATGTAGCTGGCCGCTTTAGTCCAACAGAAGCCAGACTAATCTTGGAAACCGAACGTCGTTCCAAAGAGGTGGCTGGCAAATCACTGCGCGAACTGGTTATGGAAACAGCAGAGGATTGTGCTGTAGTGGCTGGCTGTTGGTTTTCTTCTGTTTTTACATCTACCGACGTGCTGCCAGAATTTACTGAAAGAATATCTGCTGCAGGGGTATCCGTAGCCCCTGCTTGCACTGGCGATGCTGCTGCAGAAAGATTATCCAGAATGGTGGGCGAGATAGGCTCCTGCCCTTCTGCAAGGGTAGCCGCGCTTTGCGGTCTGTCCGCTTGTTTATCGCTATTATCAGCACGGGTCAGATTATCGCCCAAATTATCACTTGCGGGGGCGGATTGGCCGAATTGCAACAGATTTACCGGTTTATCTGTGCGCCCCTTTGCCCAGCTATGCTCTGTGCCAGCGACAATCATAAGGCCCGCCGCACATATCATCGGCACTATCAGAGAAGATGATTTTTTCATTGACGCGGCCAAATTACTGCACAAACGTTTCATTTGACACAACTTTATTGACGATTTTCGTTGGCGCAGGAATATGCCAATTTGCCAGAAACACGGCTCCTGCCACGCCTAAAATAACGATAATCAGCATTGTGACTTTCATAGCGTTCATTCCACCCTCACTTTATATCTACCAGCCCCTGTGACATGGCCTGTTTAACTTTTTTTGTGCTGTTGCCAGCCTATTCTCACTTTTCTTGCCATAGGCGGCTAAATTTGGCAAATCACATGATTTTAATACCAGCCTGTTTGCTACTGCAGGAATATGGCAGGGATATGGCAGAAAGATGCCAGATTTGCGAGAAATATCTCGGATTATGCCTTTATATGACCAGCTATTGCGTTTGACCTCTTAACCATTGCAGGTAAATCCGCTATAGATAAAGCTGGTTTTGCCACCTTGTCGGTGCAATATTCTTTTTTCAGCTTTTTTGATGATGGCCTTTCCTACTTCTCTTATTAAAAAATTCCGCTCTGATATAGAGGGTGACTATCGCTATATCGGGGCCAAGCCTCTGGTTTTGGTCGGGCTAATGGGATCTGGAAAATCTGCCCTTGGTAAAAGGCTAAGCGTAGCATTGTCTCTGCCCTTTGTGGATAGTGATACGCTGGTAGAAGAAGAGGCTGGCATTACCATTGCCGAAATTTTTGAGCTAGCTGGCGAAGCCCGATTCAGAGAAATGGAACGGCGCATTATCCTGACCGCCCTGAAGCAAGGCACCTGTATCCTGTCCACTGGCGGCGGCGCCTTTTGCCATCCGGAAACCAGAGCCGCGATTAAGAAAAATGCAACCAGCATCTGGATTGATTCAAGCCCGGATACTCTGCTATCGCGTATTGGAAACCCTGCCTCTCGCCCGTTATTGGCAACCGGCGACCCGCTGGAGATTTTAACAAAATTGCGCAAAGAGCGCGCAGCAGATTATGCCGAGGCTGATTTATATCTTCGAACGGGCAAACAATCGCATAGGGTGGCGATGAAAAAGCTGTTAAAACTGCTCGGTGATACAGGCCATGTTGAGCGCCTATTGCCCGATTCTACGAGATGAACTAGATTTTCAAAATGTCTGACACTATCCAAAAAATTCATATTGAACTGCCGACAAGCAGCTATAATATTGTTATTGGTCGCGATCTGTTTACCAGCGCGCTTGATGACATTCTGCCTTTTATCGAACAGCGCCAGATTATTATCATCTCTGACGAGCAGGTCGCTGATTTGTATCTGCAGCCGATAAAAAGCGCCCTAGCCCCGCATGCCAGAGCCATACATCACGCGCTGGTACCTGCCGGAGAGGCGAGCAAATCCTTTACCTGTTTTGAAAAACTGATAAATGAAATTCTGGCACTTAATATTGATCGGCGCAGCCTGATTATTGCGCTTGGCGGCGGCGTTGTCGGTGATTTGGCAGGATATGTGGCAGCCAGCCTACTGCGGGGAATAGATTTCATTCAGGTACCGACCAGCCTGCTGGCACAGGTCGATAGTTCTGTCGGCGGAAAAACCGGTATTAACACGGGTGCGGGCAAAAATCTGGTAGGGGCATTTTATCAGCCGCGTCTGGTGTTGGCAGATATTGATATGCTCTCCAGCCTACCGCTTCGCGAGCTGAAGGCCGGCTATGCGGAAGTGGTCAAATATGGGCTATTGGGGAATGCGGATTTCTTTGACTGGCTAGAGGTAAATGGCGCAGAATTATTGGCTGGTAATCCAGATAAGCTGGCAGAAGCGGTGCGTATATCCTGTCAGGCAAAAGCCGATATCGTGCGCGCGGATGAAAAAGAGAGCGGGCAGCGTGCTTTGTTGAATCTGGGGCATACTTTTGCCCATGCGCTGGAGGCTGAAGCAGGATATGATGGCCGATTATTACATGGCGAGGCGGTAGCCTGTGGCCTGCGACTGGCCTTTGGCTTTTCGCGGCATCTGGGGCTGAGTTCTGGCCAGGATGAAATGCGGGTTGCGTCGCATTTAAACAGGCTTGGCCTGCCTAGCACGCTAGCTGATTTACCCGTTATAGCCGATATGCCGATAGAGACGATGATCGACCATATGCGTAAAGATAAAAAGGCCAGAGATGGGAAACTGACCTTTATTCTGGTACATTCTATTGGCCAGGCCTTTGTTGAACATGAAATTGATGAGGAAAGCTTGCGTGATTTTCTGGAGAGCTGTCGATAATGTGGTTATCCCTAACCGGCCTGATCGCTGTTATTCTGTTGCTGATACTGATATCTGCGTTTTTTTCTGGTGCTGAAACCGCGCTTACCGCTGCTTCTGAAGCGCGTATGCGCCAGCTGGTCAAACGAAAAGGCAACCGCCAGGCAGAGCGGGTAGAAGCCCTGCAAACCAAAAGAGAACAGCTGATCAGCACTATCCTTATCGGTAATAATGCTGTGAATATTATGGCCTCTGCTCTGGCAACTTCGGCGGCTATTAGCTTGACAGGGGATAGTGGGGTCGCGATTGCCACGCTGGTGATGACGGTTATTATCGTGCTGTTTGCCGAGGTGTTGCCGAAAAGCTATGCGCTTAATCATGCAGACAAGCTGTCCTTGCGAATAGCCCTGCCAGTGCAAATTGTGGTGTGGGTGCTTACCCCCCTGACCTGGCTGTTAAACCTGCTGGTGATCAAGCTGCTGCGGACCGATAAGATAGGCGATAATTCACGCGAAGAGGAATTACGCGGTCTGATCGATTTGCATAATCAGGACACAGATGCAGAAGGGCGCGAGACTGGCGCCATGCTCTCTTCTGTTTTGGATCTGGGAGAAATCTCGGTTGAAGAGATTATGACACACCGCGCTTCAGTTACCGCCATTAACGCAGATGATGACCCTGAAGATATCCTGCGCTTTGTGCTGTTATCCCCGCATACGCGCCACCCTGTTTATGCGGGCAAACCGGAAAATATTGTCGGGGTTCTGCATGTAAAGGCCCTTTTGCGTGCTATTGAAGAGAACAGCGCCCGTGATATTTCCGGCCTGTCGATTACCGATATCGCAACCGAGCCCTATTTTGTGCCAGAAACCACCCAGCTATTTGCCCAGCTTCAGGCGTTTCGTAAACGCCGCGAGCATTTTGCGATTGTGATTGATGAATATGGCGATCTGCGCGGTATCGTCACGCTGGAAGATATTCTAGAAGAGATTGTTGGCGAAATTGATGATGAGCATGATGAGGGTCTGCCAGAAGTAAAGCCGCAAGCTGATGGAAGCTATATTGTTGATGGCTCTGTTACCTTGCGGGATTTAAACCGAATTCTTGACCTCGAACTTCCCGATGAAAAAGCGGCGACCCTTGCTGGATTGATTATTTATGAAAGCCGGCATATTCCCGCCATTGGCCAGGAATTTCGCTTTCATGGCATTCGGTTTCGGATCCGCAATCGTTCTGGCAACCAGCTAACCTCTATTCGCGTCTGGCTGTCAGATACGCCGTCTGAGCCACAGAAAAAATAAGAGATGGGGCAGAATTTCTGTCCTATAATATTATTTACTCGTAATCTTGTTAATGGAACCAAAAATGAGCTTATCCGCCCCTGCTGAGAGAGAACTGCGCCATTTACGCCGGGTATCCTGTCGTGGCTTTGCCAGAACAGATGGCCTGTTAGATATCGAAGGCGAGCTGATCGATACAAAAGATTATGATTTCCCATCTGCCGCCCGTGGAACCATCACCGCAGGCAGCCCTATCCATCATATGCAGGTACGCATCACCATAGATTTTCAGATGACCATTATCGCAGCTGAGGCGGTTACCCTGCATGGCCCCTATCACATCTGTCCGAAAGGGGCGGAAAATATCTCTGGTCTGGTGGGCCTGACGATTGGGCCAGGCTGGAAACGCAAAGTTCAAAATGCGATAGGTGGGCCAAAGGGTTGTACCCATATAACTGAATTAATGGGGCCTATGGCGACGACCGCCTTTCAAACCCTATATGGCGAGAAAGCGCGTCAGCGCCGTGCGTCAGGGGCAGATGAAACTCAGCAGATAACCACGCCCCTGCCTTCGCTAACCAATAGCTGTATTGCCTATGCAGAAGATAATGAGCGCTGATTAATCGCGTTTTATGGTGATTTGCAGTGCATGAATAGGGCCAGCCAGCAAATCTGCCAGCGCCTGATTAACAGCCCGATGCCCAGCAACGCGGCTGAGCCCGGACAGGCTTTGTGCGTCAATTACTACCTCAAAATGGCTTTGCCCGCCAGGGCGCGCACCAGCATGGCCAGCATGTTGCCAGCTTACATCTTCTACTTGCAGAAAATGCGGGGCTAATGCCTGTGTCAGCCGTGCCTCGATCGCCTGTTTTACGGTATTTTCCTCAGAATCAGTCATCTATGCACCATCCTATTCAGCCAGAGAGAAGCAGTAAGCTTTTCTCATGAAATAAAATACAGGAAAATCTGGTCATCTCAAACTTGTATTCACCTGCTCGAACCCTATAGTCTAGGCGTATGAGAACAAAACGCCAAATGAAGGAACCGTTGAAGCTAAAGGACGGCCCCCAGCCACTGACCGGGGACGGTGCCCGGCTATGCATGGCTTCGGGCTGTATGTGTGATGCCCTCTATCCGGCCCCGCGTCATCGTTCTGACCTGCGCAGCTATATCTGGTTTTGCCTTGACCATGTCCGCCATTATAACAGCAGCTGGAATTATTATGATGGTATTGAAGGAGCGGCGATGGAAGAGGAGATCAGACGCGCAACGACCTGGGAGCGCCCGAGCTGGAAATTCGGCACTGGCCCGTCAGCGGCAGCCGCCTCATCTCAGCCCTTTGATGATAAATTCGGATTCTTTGACGCTGAAACAACGATACCGGACCCGGCAACAAACGCCTTAAGCACAGAAGAAAAACAGGCTTGGGCGCTTTTCGACCTGTCCCCAGATACAGATCTATCCCTGGTTAAAAAACGCTATAATGAACTAGCTAAAGCCCTGCACCCGGATCATAATAAAGAAGATCCCAAAGCAGAGGAAAAACTAAAAGAAATCAATCTCGCCTATTCTGTCCTGCGTAAAAACGCTGTAAAGGAAAAAATCTAGGCCCACATAAATAATATAGCTTCTTATTTGCCTTTCTTTACTGTGGCTGATAAATGCTATTTCGTTAAAAAATAAATGAAGTCTCCGGAGAATGATTAATGTCTGCTGAAACAACCCATGGACAAACAGCGCATGCGATGAGCGAGCCTGACACACAGGTGAATGTACGTGACGTGTTTGGTCTGGATATCGATATGCAGGTTCCAGCCTTTTCAACAGGCTCTGCCTATGTACCTGCCATTGATCCGGATTATCAATTTGATCACGACACAACCATAGCTATCCTGGCCGGGTTTTCGCATAATCGCCGGGTCATGGTACAGGGATATCACGGTACCGGAAAATCCACCCATATTGAACAGGTCGCAGCACGCCTGAACTGGCCATGTATGCGGGTTAATCTGGACAGCCATGTCAGCCGAATAGATTTGGTAGGCAAGGATGCAATTGTTCTGAAAGATGGCAAGCAGGTCACCGAGTTTAAAGAAGGCATTTTGCCATGGGCATTGCAAAATCCGGTTGCGCTGGTGTTTGATGAATATGATGCTGGCCGCGCCGATGTGATGTTTGTTATCCAGCGCGTTTTGGAAGTCGATGGCAAGCTAACCTTGCTGGATACCAGCCGCGTGATTACCCCGCACAAACATTTCCGCCTGTTCGCAACCGCCAATACCGTAGGGCTGGGCGATACAACAGGCCTGTATCATGGCACCCAGCAGATAAATCAGGGACAGATGGACAGATGGTCAATTGTTACCACGCTGAATTATCTGCCGCATGAAGATGAGGTGAATATTATCCTGGCCAAGCAAAAAGCCTATCAGACAGATGCTGGCAAAAAGCAGATTGATCAGATGGTGCGGATGGCAGATATGACCCGTAAAGGCTTTATGGCTGGGGATCTGTCTACGCTGATGTCGCCGCGTACGGTTCTGACATGGGCGGAAAATGCGCTTATCTTTGATGATATTACACTGGCTTTCCGGCTGACCTTTTTGAACAAATGTGACGAGATTGAACGGCCAACCATTGCTGAATATTACCAGCGTGTATTTGGTATTGATCTGCCAGAGACCCCTTCAGTTGCTCAAAAAGCGTCCTAACCAGACACCAGTCAGACGAGCAGGAAAAATCCCGTGAGCAAACCAGACGACCAATCCGATTTTCTTAAAGCAAACGCCGCAGCCATGCGGGCGCTAGCTGGCGGGGTTGATCGTCAGGTACGCTATGCCGGTCAGGATACCCATATCGGCAAGACAGAAATCAGATTGCCAGCCTTGCCGCGTGAACGTAGCCGCGCTGCCCGCAGTGATAGTCGCGGGGCAGCTGATTCAGCGGGTCTTTGGCTGGCCCATCATAACGAGAAGACCCATCGCCAGCTATGCCCAACCGCCCCCGCGGCAAAGGCTATTTTCGAAGCTGCAGAACAGGCCCGTGTCGAAGCGGTGGGGGCCAATCAAATGGATGGGGTGAAAAATAATCTGTCCGCAAAGCTGGATAGCCGCTATAGCGCTATGCCTATTGGCGCCCCTGAATCTGGTGATGACAGCGCGGTGGTAGAAGCGGTCAGGCTGGTGGTAAGAGAAGCACTAACCGGCGAGAAGCCGCCTGTTGCAACCGCGATGGTCATGGATTTATGGCGGCCCTGGATACAGGCGCGCGCCGGCGACCTGCTTGAAGAAATGCGCCTTGCCGAAACCAATCAGCAAGAATTTGCTGATCTGTCCAAACGGCTAATCACCGTCCTGCAATCAGAAATGGGCGATACCGCAGAAAATAATGAAGATGGCGATGATGCCGATGATGATGGCAATCAGGACAATAATGATGATGGCCAGTCTGATGAGGCGCAATCTGCAACTGGTGAAGATGACACGACTGATGAGGATGGGCAAAGTCTGGAACAGGATGGCGATGCGGCTGGCATGGCATCTGAAGACGCGGCCGATATGGAATCAGAATCAGATATGGATGGCATGACCGACGGCGATAGCCCCGGCGGCGAACCAGGGGAATCGCCCTATAAGTCCCAGCATAATGAAAACCCCTATAAAATCTTTACCTCGGAATTTGACGAGGTTGTGGAGGCAGCCGATTTATGTGACCCTGCCGAGCTGGAACGCCTTCGCGGCATGCTGGATCGCCATCTGGATAATCTGAACCAGATGATCGGCAAATTGGCAAACCGCCTGCAACGTAAATTGATGGCCTTTCAAAATCGTACATGGGAATTTGACCTTGAAGAAGGGATGCTGGATGCGGGTAAATTACATCGTGTGGTAACCCAGCCCTTTAGCGCCCTGTCCTATAAACAGGAACAGGATACCAAATTCAAAGATACGATTGTAACGCTGCTGCTGGATAATTCTGGCTCTATGCGGGGCCGGCCGATTACCATTGCCGCGGTTACTGCCGATATTCTGGCCAGAACGCTGGAACGGTGCGGGGTAAAAGTTGAAATTCTGGGCTTTACGACAAAGGCCTGGAAGGGTGGTTTATCGCGCGAGGCATGGCAATCTGCAGGTAAGCCTGGCATGCCGGGGCGGTTAAATGATTTGCGCCATATCATCTATAAATCTGCTGACCAGCCGATGCGGCGCGCCCGAAAATCCCTTGGGCTGATGTTGCGGGAAGGCATTTTAAAAGAAAATATTGATGGCGAGGCCCTTATTTGGGCGCATGACCGGCTGATCAGTCGTCATGAAGATCGCAAAATCATGATGGTTATCTCGGACGGGGCGCCGGTGGATGATTCGACCCTCTCGTCAAATAGCGGCAATTATCTGGAAAAACATTTGCGCCATGTTATTGGCATGATCGAGGCGCGCTCGCCAGTGCAATTGCTGGCTATCGGTATTGGCCATGATGTTACCCGCTATTACAAGCGCGCGGTGACCATCACAGATGTTGACCAGCTCGGCGGCACCGTTATGACCGAGCTTGCCGATCTATTTGATGAAGATAAAAAGAAAACCAGTATGCGAAGCTTTAAACGCTAAACAGCTTTATTCTGACAAGTCTGGTAATACAGCCATAAAAAAACCCCGCTAAATTCTGGCGGGGTTACTTTTATTATGCTGCTATATGCAACACAGATTTAGGCAGATTGTGCAGCCAGTATCTCACGCTTCAGGGCGCGGGCATCATCTGCCAGCTCAGAATTGCGGGCCTGTAGCAAAAACGCATCCAGACCGCCATGCTTTTCAACCGTGCGAATAGCGCTAGTAGATACGCGCAAGCTAACATTACGGCCCAGAATTTCTGAACTCATGCTGGTGCGCTGCAGGTTCGGAAAAAATTTCCGGCGTGTGCGGTTATTAGCGTGGCTGACATTATTGCCTGACATCACGCCTTTACCAGTAATTTGACAACGCTTTGACATTGTATCCCTCGTGGCGACCATGCCGCCGATTGTTCTGATTCAAAAATATCAGTCGGGTTTATACTGCTAAACAGCAGATAGGTCAAGTAATTGTGTGCGCTCGCCTGGTCAAACAGACAGGCAACCGCAAAAGAGCCAATGCAATAATTGTCTGATTTTGCAGATTTCCTCTCCAAAGGAAATAAAACTCTGTTCTGTTTACTTAAATTTAACTTGTTCTTGCTAAGATAATCGCATGACACTACATGCCGAGAGGTTAATCAAAAGAAATATTAGCCTGCCAGATAGGCGTACCTCGGTACAGCTTGAAGACTATGTTTGGCAGTCTATTGACACAATCCTGTCGATGGAAACGATCACGCTTCCCCTGTTATGTGCTGAACTGGATCAACGGCGCGGCGAGGTAGCGCTGGCGAGTTCCATGCGTCTTTTTGCGCTGATTTACTATCGCACCCTTAGCACCTATTTCCACGAGGAAACAGGCGATCGAAATATGCTACAGAGCCCCAAATCCGCACATTTTAATTGTTTTTGGACATCTCTGCAGCACTTCTCGAAATATGCGCAGCATGCGAGCGCGCCTGATCAGAAGAAGCCATCACACCTGTTATCTGAGATACAGAATCTACCCCGTCAGCTCTCATCATTGCCTTGAGTTGGCGAAGAAGTTTTACAACAATATAAGGACCCTGCAACGCCAGAGCTGTGTAGAGTTGTAACAGGTCAGCACCGGCTAGTAACCGCGCATAAGCTTGCTCTGCGGTGCCAATCCCGCCTGCGCCAATCAGCACAATATCCTTTGCACCTGTGCGGCCAAGATGGGTTGCTGCCATACACAGCACCTCTAGGGCACGCTGGGTTAGAGGCTGGCCAGACAGGCCGCCTGCCTGCTGGCGATACGGGCTGTTCAGGCCATCTGGACGGGCAATCGTGGTATTGGTCAGGATAAAGCCATTAACGCCGGTGGCCAGACTGGCATCCATTGCTGCATACAGATCTGCTGTTTCGATATCCGGGGCAAGCTTTACAAAAACCGGGGGCCGTGCCGCCACCTGGCCTACCGCTTCATCCCGCCCTTTGATGGCGGCTTCCAGCACCTGTTTAATTTGCGCCTCATGCTGCAAATCGCGCAGACCAGGCGTATTTGGCGAGGAAATATTCACCGTTAAATAATCGGCATCCCCGGCAAGGTAATGTGCCGTGCTATAATAATCTGCCACCCTGTCCTGGGTAGTTTTATTTGCCCCGATATTCACCCCGACAATGCCCTGGCGATGGTGAATTTTACGCAGATTATCCCGGGCTACCTGCATACCTTTGGAATTGAACCCATATCGATTGATCACCGCGCCATCTTCTGGCAGGCGGAACAAGCGTGGTTTGGGATTGCCAGGCTGTGGGCGCGGGGTGATCGTGCCCACTTCGGCAAAGCCAAATCCCAGCCGGATAGCCCCCTGACTAGCCACCGCGTTTTTATCAAATCCAGCCGCAAGGCCCAGAGGATTATCAAACGACAATCCCGCAGTCTTTACTGGCAATAAAATTTGATCCGCAATGGGTGCCAGACCATGTGCAAGGGCAAAGACAGCGGTATCATGGGCCAGTTCTGCTGGCAGTTTTTGTGTCCATTTAGCTGCTAATTGCCACATAATACGCTTCTTGATTTATGCCAGATAAATTTAACTCGAACTTCGGTTTGCCTTACTCTGCTTATTGATCTGCCAGCTGATCTGCTAGCTGATCTGCCAGCTGATCTGCTAGCTGATCTGCCAGGCGATCTGCCAGGCGATCTGTTAACACCGCATCGCAAAGCGCAATAGATTTTGACAATCCATAAAGCCGGAAAAAGCTGCCCATACGCGGGCCTTTTTCCTGGCCAAGCATAGTCTCATACAGGCATTTAAACCAGTCACGCAAATTCTCGTACCGATCTTTACCTGTTGCATAGACAACGCTTTGAACATCTGCGGCTTCTGCATCTTCAGGCAGGGTTGCCAGCGCATCTCGCAACGCTGTGATAGTGGTTTTTTCCTCAGCGCTTGCAGCACGATATTTTTTATGAGGGCGCACCCGGTCCTGATAAAACCGCACCGCATAGGCCGCCAGCTTGTCCAGATGCGGATGCGTTTGCGCGGTGGTGCCAGGGGCATAGCTTTGAATATAGCCCCAAAGCTCATCTGCGGTTTCAGCTGAACAGACCGCTGCCAGATTCAATAATAAAGAAAAGCTGACCGGCATTTCGGCATGCATATCTGTTTGTTGCAGATTGATATGCCAGGCCGGGTTTTCCAGACCTTCTTCGGTGCTTTGCTCGCCAAGTTTGCCCAGATGAGTGAAATATTCATCCACTGCTTTGGGAATCACATCGAAATAGAGCCGCTTGGCCCGTTTCGGCTGACCATACATAAACAGCGCCAGCGATTCTGGACTGCCATAAGATAACCAGTCTTCGACCGATAGGCCATTGCCTTTGGATTTTGAAATTTTCTCGCCATTTTGATCCAGAAATAGCTCGTAGGAAAACCCTGCTGGCGGCACGCTCTTTAGAACTCGGATAATTTTGGAAGAGAGATTTACAGAATCGATCAAATCCTTGCCGCTCATCTCATAATCCACGCCAAGCGCATACCAGCGCATCGCCCAATCTGCTTTCCATTGTAATTTACATGCCCCGCCAGTGACCGGCACAGATATCTCGCGCCCATCACGCGGATCGATATAGGTAAGGGTTCCGGCTTGTGTATCCGTTGCAACGACTTTTGCCTGTAGCACCTGGCCGGTATCGGGACAAACTGGCAAAAACGGGCTATAGGTTGCCTGTCTTTCCGGGCCAAGGGTTGGCAAAATAACATTTGTTACCGCCTGATAATGCTGCAGAAGATGCAACAAAGCTGAATCAAATGCGCCTGATTTATACATATTCGTAGCGCTGATGAATTCGTATTCAAACCCGAAACTGTCCAGAAAGTTCTGCAGGCGGGCATTATTATGCGCCCCGAAACTGTCATGCGTGCCAAATGGATCTGGCACCGCGGTCAGCGGCATTTGCAGATATGGTGTCAGCATTTCCGGATTGGGAACATTATCGGGAACTTTACGCAACCCATCCATATCATCTGAAAAACAAATAAGGCGGGTGGGCCTGCCGGTTAACACTTCAAACGCCCGGCGCACCATGCTGGTACGCACCACCTCGGCAAAGGTGCCTATATGCGGCAGGCCAGAAGGGCCATAACCTGTTTCGAACAGGACCGGGCGGCTGGCATCATCATTCGGCATTTTTGCCAGACGCGCTTGCAAGGCGCGGGCTTCGGCAAAGGGCCATGCTTTTGCGGCCTCGGCAGAGGCAGGTGGAATAGCGATATTATCTACTGTCATGTTACTTTATTGTTTCCTATCATCGCCTCTTGCATCAGCGCGCTTGCCTTGTGCATTTGGAAGCATCCTAAAAGCCCCGATCCGCGGCTGGCGCAAGCTGATGGCATGGCTATATATTGGTGTTAAGGTGATAAGATGCCAGCGAGGTTGGGTCAAGTCTTTGCTGGTGCAGTACCCTGTGGCAAAAGGCGCGGCTGCCTGGCGTGATAGCAGCTTATCAAGTTAGTTACCCACCAAGATAGCTACTAGGCAATAAAGGCTCGGCTGGGCTATAGTGGGCGCTATGACCGTTCCGCCCGACTTCTCGCAAGCCAGCTTTTTATGGCCAGATCATTCTGGTATCCTGTGCGTCACGCCAGAAGGGGAAATCATTCGCCCGATGCCCGGAAAAATTGGTGGGGAAATAGATGCGCTTATTAGCGCTGGAACGCTTGTTGTGTGCCACAAAAAATGGACAGAAGCACGGCTAGGCCAGACCCTTGATACAGCCTTGGATGTGTTAGAATTATTTGCCTTTATCCGGCCAGCACAGGTGATATCACCCACCCCGGCAGGCCTGGCAAGCCGTTTGGGCCTGCCTCAGCCTGCCAGTGCCGAAGATAAGGTGCTGATGATTGCCAAGGCCGCAACCCACCTCCTGGACGAGCTAGCAGAGATGCCAGCACAAACCACCGCCAAACTGGCAGATATTGCCGAGATGATGCGGCGCGGCGGCTGGCGATGGGCGCTGCCAATTTTACTACAGCTGGGTGTCAGTTCTGCTAAAAATGCCCCGCCAGATGGCCGGGCTGCTGCGGTGTGGAGCGATATTCCGGAAATTGCTGATAGCGGGTTTCGCCCGCCGCCCGGTATCCAGCCAGTGATGCCAGATGCCGCCAGAGAGCGGTTATCTGAAATGCTGGGCAGCCATTCTGAAATACGCCGAAGCCAATCTGATTATGCCGCTGCCGCTGCGACTATCTTTGCCAGCCCCGATAGTGGCCCGACCCCCTTTTTGTTGCTTGCCGAAGCAGGTACCGGTACGGGCAAAACGCTGGGCTATCTGGCACCCGCCAGCCTGTGGGCAGAAAAGAATGATGGCAATGTCTGGATTTCAACCTTTACCCGCACCCTGCAACATCAAATAGCAGATGAACTCACCCGTCTCTATCCAGACCGCAAAGAAGCCGAGAAAAAGGTGGTGGTTCGCAAAGGGCGCGAGAATTACCTATGCCTGTTAAATTTGGAAGATGCCCTTGGCCGTATGCCTGGCTCTGCTATTGATGCCCCCGCGTTGGGGCTGATGGCCAGATGGGCCAGCGCAACGCCAGATGGCGATCTCACCGGCAACAGCTTTGCTTCTTGGTTGATTGATTTGCTGGGGCCGCGCCTGACCCGCGGGCTGGCAGACAGGCGCGGGGAATGTATTCATTCTGCCTGTACCCATTACCATAAATGTTTTGTTGAAAAATCTATCCGCATGTCGCGCAATGCCGATATTGTTATTGCTAATCATGCGCTAGTGATGATTAACGCGGCGATGGGTCAAGCCAGTGATAATTATCGCCCTACACGCTATATTTTTGACGAGGGTCATCATATTTTCGATGCGGCAGATAGTGCCTTTAGTGCCGCTTTAACCGCCTTTGAGACAGCAGAAATGCGCCTATGGTTGCGCGGCAGTGAAGATGGCAGGCGCGGGCGGGCGCGCGGGCTGCAAAAACGTCTTGGCGATCTGGTTGCCGATAGTGAAGCCGCGCTGGCCGCGCTGGAGGCGGCAACAGAAATGGCACGCCTGCTGCCAGGTACAGGATGGAAGAAGCGGATATCCGAAAATGCGCCAGCTAACGCAGCTGAACAATTTTTCTGTGCCGTACGCAATGCGGTATACCAACGCGCAAGTGACCCGCACTCTGTTTATAATTTACAAACTGACCTCTACCCGGCAACCGAGGATATGCGGCGCTATGCAGAAAAACTGAAAACCGTTCTTGGCGATCTTAGCGAACCGCTGACCAAGCTGGCCACACATCTGCAAGATATGATCGATGATAAAGCAGATACGCTAGACAGCCAGACCCGTAACCGTCTGGAAGGGGCGCAGCGCGGTTTGATGCGGCGGGCTACGGGCCCGCTGGCGGCCTGGCAGATGATGCTAAATGATTTACAACATGACAGCCGAGACGGATTTATCGACTGGATTGAGGTTACCCGAAGCGATTTAGGGGATGTGGATGTTGGCCAGCTACGGCATTGGCTGGACCCGATGGTACCCTTTAGCGAGGCAGTATTAGCCCCGGCTCATGGGGTTGCGGTAACCTCTGCTACCTTGCGCGATAACCAAACCACCCCCGCAGAAACCGAAGAAGAAGAATGGCATTCCGCACGGCTTATCTCTGGGGCGGCGCATTTGCCCCATCCAGCCCTTGTCTCTGCCCATAAATCCCCTTTTGATTACGAAAAACAGGCCCGCATCTTTGTTGTGAATGATATTACGCGCGAGCGCCATCAGGCCGTAGCCGCAGCGATGGCTGAGCTGATGATAGCGGCTAATGGCGGCGCGCTTGGCCTGTTTACCTCTATCCAACGGCTGAAAAACACCTATCCTGAATTGGTGGCCCGATTGGGGGCTGCTGGCATCCCCCTTCATGCCCAGCATGTCGACAGAATGAGCCTGCAAACCCTGTTGCAATTATTCAGAGAGGATAGCCGCTCTTGCCTGGTGGGTACAGATGCGGTGCGCGATGGGGTAGATGTGCCTGGCGATGCCTTGCAAATGATTATCTATGACCGGGTGCCCTGGCCGCGCCCGGATATGCTGTTCAAAGCCCGAGCTAAATGGCATGGGCGCGATGCCTGGACAGACAGAATGACAAGAATGCGCCTGCGCCAGGCCTTTGGCAGGCTGATCCGCCGCGCCGATGACAGAGGTGTTTTTGTGATGCTGGATAGCCGCTTGCCGACCCGCCTGACCTCGGCTTTCCCGCCAGAGGTGGAAGTTATACGCACCGGCCTTGCCGACGCCATTGTTCAAAGCCGCGCCTTTTTAAAAAGGGATTAAGGGGGGAAAGCCTATCCTAAAGGCGTGAATATTATCCGCCCAAACTCTCCTGGATGTAGCGCATCTTTCTTATCTCTCCAGCCAAACAATATCGTGACTGAAATCGAATATTTGCGCGCGAGTCTGGTAATACAGCGAAGAGCATTATTTGCATCAACACCTTGAACCGAACAATCGATCTCTGGAATATATTTATATCCCTTATCAGTTCTATAACCTGAATCAATCGCCAAATCCGGATAAGAATCAGCCGGAGAAAACTGACCATTTCTATGCATTTCCTTCAATATCTCACAGATGAGCGGAGTCCATGATAATGCCGAATCTGATACTGTTTGATTGTTAATTGTCGCTTCAAAAATCTTTGTATGGGTAACGCTGTGAGGAATCTGTCCAGACTCAAATGAATGAATTTTTTCATCCTTTGATGGCGCAGATAATGAAGAAGATATATTTCCCGATAGGCGCTTTTCATAATCTTTTAATTTGTCTGGAAGTTCACTTTGACTGGCACTAGATGATACATTCTGCCCCTGACCACCAGTCGACATTTTTTTGGTCGATGCTTGTTTTCCATCTGTTTCATGTTGGTCAAGTAACCGTTTAATAACAAGTTCAGATGTTTCATCAGGCCGGGCGGCCATCCTTAGTCGCCTGAAAGTATCTTCAGATATTTCAATATTTCTCACTCATGCCTCCAATATTGCTTACATTGAAAACGATTCAGTGAATTAAGATTTTTTGTCAAATTGCTGTGGCTGGCAAAAATACCGCACCCTTGACACCTATCATGATGATAGTTTATTGAATGTATCATAGTGATAGGTTTTTCAGATAAAGAGGTGTGTATGTAGCGAGACCGGAAATATTTCAGGATAAGTGCTATGGCAAATAGCCTATCGCCAGCAAAAGCAACAAAGGACATTAACAAGCTGGCCCGCGATCCGCTTTGCAATCTGTCCAAGAGCCCACATGCAGAGGACCGATTGGAAGAACGTACTATTTTAACCAGCGACCTTTTATATCTGCTGAAAAATGGATTTATTTATGAGCTGGCAGAA